>NZ_JAPX01000023.1:0-207911 GCF_000524355.1 Veillonella sp. ICM51a | reverse complement strand
AAGCAGAATGTAAAAATATATGTATATATGTTTTAAATGCTTGATATGGGGGAACATAAAGCGACTTTGGCCCTGCGAAGGCCGTAGGCCGTAGTCAGACCCGGCCGGTGGAAGCTTTAGGCCACCCGTGTTCCCATTCTTCTTAAGCAAGAATGCTTATTACATATATTTTTACATGGCTCTAAACGATGAAAAATCAATTTTATTACGTCTCAATATGCTATAATGAAACATATGATTAAGCGAGGTGTACTTATGAAAAAATTAATGATTATAGATGGCAGCAGCCTGTTATTTCGTGCCTTTTTTGCGCTTCCTCCGTTGAAGTCTGCTCTTGGCACACCAACCAATGCAGTATATGGTTTTTTGACAATGCTCATTAAATTATATGAAGAGATTAAACCTGATTATATTGCTGTAGCCTTTGATAAAGGTCGTCAAACGTTCCGTACGGAAATGTATAGTGAATATAAAGGTAATCGCCCTGATGCACCAGAGGATTTACGTCCTCAGTTTAGCTTGATTCAAGATGTGTTGAAGGCTCTTGGCATTTGTGTTATTGAAGAGGAAGGTTATGAGGGGGACGATATTCTTGGTTCCTTGTCTAAGAAATTTGGATCTTCTGATTTAGCAGTGCAAATTATTACTGGTGACCGCGATAATTTACAGCTTGTTACCGATTACAGTCATGTATTCTTAACGAAAAAAGGTATCTCAGATATGCTGGAGGTTACCTTGGATAATATGACTGAATTATATGGTTATGGCCCAGATAAAGTTATCGAAATGAAGGCGCTTATGGGTGATTCTTCCGATAATATTCCAGGCGTTCCAGGGGTTGGTGAAAAAACAGCTCTTAAATTGATTAATGAATACGGTGATTTAGAGTCTGTATATGAGAATATCGATAACATTTCTGGCAAGAAATTAAAAGAACGTCTTGTTGAAAATAAAGAGTTAGCCTTCTTATCTCGTCAATTGGCTACCATTAAGACTGACATGGACTTGTCTTATACGCTCGATCAATTTGTACAGAATTTCCATCTTGGCGAAGTGAAACCGATGTTTGAAACATTAGGTTTTACAAAATTGACACCTCGCTTGGCTAGTGTGATGGGTTCAGAAGGTGGCGACGCAGAGGATTTTGGTGGCCTATTTAGTATGGCCGAAGAGATTAAAATCGAAGATCTCTTAGATGCATCTGCTCTTACTGAGGACTTTTACAAAAATAAAACCATTGGTGTTCATATTATTACGGATGGCAAAGCGCCGTTCCGTACGATTACATCTGCTTTCATTAACAATGGTGAAAGCATTATCAAGCTAGATGGTTCTCATAATGACAAATTATTGAATGCATTGAATGGTGCAAAGACGGTTGTAACGACGCAAAGCAAGGAATTGATGGAGGCTCTTTGCCACGATGAACCGGCTCAAATCCGTTTGTATGAAAATGGTGTGGCCCGTATTCACGATGTATCATTGATGGCCTATTTGTTGGACCCAACGCGTACCAATTATGGTTATCTCTATTT
Organism: Veillonella sp. ICM51a; assembly: GCF_000524355.1. NCBI lineage: Bacteria > Bacillati > Bacillota > Negativicutes > Veillonellales > Veillonellaceae > Veillonella > Veillonella sp. ICM51a. Next base: position 206,376 of record NZ_JAPX01000023.1, on the reverse strand, counting down.
AACAGAGCGTTTTAGTGTGCCATCCATTGCTACAGGTAGTGTAGATGTAGAGTGCGTCTCTATGGTGAAAGCATTGCTTGATATGGACGATGCCGCTGTTAAGGCATTGCAAGACGAATCCTTATGGGATTTATACAACAATATTGAATTGCCATTGATTCATACATTATTAGTTATGGAGAAAAATGGTATTTATATTGACCCTGTAAAATTAGAAGAAACAACTATTAAATTCAAGGCGGAACTCGAAGCTGTTCAGCAAGAAATTTATGAATTGGCAGGGGAAACGTTTAATATTAATTCTCCCAAACAATTGGGAATCATCTTGTTTGAAAAGATGAATTTACCTGTTATTAAAAAGACGAAAACAGGTTACTCTACAGATGCAGAAGTATTGGATATGCTTCGTCATGAAAGCCCTATTGTAGAGAAGATTTTAGCCTATCGTTCCGTAGCTAAATTAGTTTCTACCTATTGTGAAGGCTTAGCGGTCCTCATCAACCCTGAAACGCATCGCATTCATACCACATTTAACCAAATGGTAACAGCTACTGGACGCTTGAGCTCTTCAGATCCGAACTTACAAAATATTCCTGTTCGTACAGAAAAGGGTCGTGAAATTAGAGCGTTATTCTATCCTGGAGAAGGCTTTGATACATTGGTGAGTGCCGATTATTCACAAATCGAGCTCCGCATCTTGGCGCATTTGTCTGGTGATGAAGCATTAATTAAGGCTTTCAACGATGGTAAAGATATTCATAGATTTACCGCTGCCGAAGTGCTTGGTAAGTCTCAAGATGAGGTAACCAGCGAAGAACGGTCTCACGCAAAGGCTGTCAATTTTGGCATTATCTATGGTATTTCAGATTTTGGTTTGTCTCGTGATTTAGGCATTACACGTCAAGAAGCAAAAAACTATATTGAGCTTTATTTTAGCCGCTATCCAAAGGTTAAAGAATATATGGATAACATGGTAACAGAAGCCCATGAAACGGGTAAGGTGCGTACGATGTTTGGTCGCATGCGCGAGTTACCAGATATTAATAGTCGTAATTTTAACCGTCGTTCCTTTGCAGAGCGTACGGCTATGAATACACCGATACAAGGTACTGCAGCGGATATTATTAAGCTCGCTATGAACAAGGTAGAATCCATTTTAGAAGAGAAGACATTTAAATCTCGTTTATTATTACAGGTGCATGATGAACTTGTATTAGAAGTGGTAAATGAAGAATTGGATGCTATTCAAACGTTGCTTAAGGAAACCATGGAATCCATTGTAGAATTACATGTTCCACTTATCGTTGATGTACATAATGCGGAAAACTGGGCACTTGTAAAATAAATTTTACATATAACGTTCGAGTAGAAGGATAGCTGCAGGAGGCACATATGTTAAAAATAGGTTTAACAGGTGGAATTGCATCTGGCAAGAGTACAGTACTAGATTTTTTTAAAAAGAAGAATGTACCTTATATTGATGCCGATGTAGTAGCACGTGAAGTGGTTGATCTTGGCACGCCTGGACTCGCTGCTATTCGTGAATTATTTGGTGATACAGTGATTCTCGATGATGGTAGATTAAATCGTGAAGCACTTGGTAGTATTGTCTTTCACAATGAAGAAAAACGCCTACAGTTAAATAGCTGCTTACATGGTTTCATTCGTCAGCGTATTAATGAATTGAGTACTATGTATGAAGAGGAAGAGGAACCAGCCGTAATTTATGATATTCCTCTTCTCATTGAGGGTAAGTGGTATGAGCGACTCGATACGGTTTGGCTTGTCTATGTATCGCCAGAGGTGCAGGTTCGCCGATTAATGGAGCGCAATGGATATTCAAGAGAAGACGCATTAGCGCGTATTCAAAGTCAAATGTTATTAGATGATAAACGCGCCTTTGCAGATGTCATCATTAATAATGATGGTACACCTGAGGAATTATATATTCAGTTGGAAAAATTGTGGCATGAGAAACTACTACCGTTGTATAATAAATAATTATTAATATATATATAAGCTTGAATCGATTCAAAATATATACGGTTAGGATTAAGGGGAGGATGTATGAAACGAAATACAGCAACGGCATTGGCTGTTGTCGTGTTGGGATGGTTTTATTTTAACCATATGCAAGATCCTGTAGCACGCTATACGGCATACCCCTTTGATTATAGAGATGTAGTTGTATCGGCTGCGGAAAAAGAAGAGGTGTCACCATCGTTGGTGGCTAGTGTTATTTTAGCTGAAAGTAAATATAAGAATACAGCGGAATCTGAGACGGGGGCGCTTGGGCTAATGCAACTCATGCCTGATACAGCTCGTTGGGTGGCCCAGCAAATGGGGCATGGAAATTATACTGATCGTCAACTAAAAGAGCCAGAAACAAATATTCAGCTAGGCACGTGGTATTTAGGGTATTTATTAAAAGAATTTAACGGTGATGAAGTGCAAGCGTTAGCTGCTTATAATGCAGGTCGTGGACATGTAGAATCATGGATTAAGGAAAAAAATTGGAATGGCATGGTTGATACGATTCCATTTCCAGAAACGCGTATGTATGTTAAAACCGTTTTAACCTATCAAGAAAGGTATGAGTCATTATATGGAGAACATCATTGAAACCTGTAAGTCTTTAGACTATTCTTGGTTGCCACCGGAGATTGGTAATTTTAAACTCAAGGTGACAGGGCCCGATGAAATTGTGAAAGCGCAAGAAACATTAGCTGCAGGTGAAGCTGTGTTGACATTACCTTTATTTCACTATGAAAATGATTTAGGTTGGAAGTGGTGTGCTCTCTATGATAAAGAGGTAGAGGATTATACCGTGCACGTAGTGATGCCTTTGTTCACATTTGTAGATATATCTTTTGTGCGCCAAGAGTTCGAACCGTATTGGCAGGGCCTACAAGAACGTTGTGTTCAGGGGCTTTCAAAATTACTAATCAATAGTGCAGAAAATTTTACCTATACCTATATGCGTAAGGGGCTACAAAATTGGGATTATGAATCTGTTATGCCCGCTGAGTTAGAAGGATTTGTACGAGATATAACACCTAAAAATGCGGTGCGCATGATTAATGGTTCCTATATCATAGGTGAATATCGAAAGATGGATGAATGTACAGGATTACTGTTGTACTATAATGAATATCGCGATGAATTCTTTGCAGAATTACGGTATCAAAATTATCCAGAAATTGACCATCATCTTGATGCTAAGTCATTAGATGATTTGGAACATGTACTATCTGAACATTTAAAAAATATACTGTGTGAACTAAATTCACGCGGTTAAATTGTACATTTTAGCGGAATTATGCTATACTATACATGACTTTTATATAAACTTTTTTAAGAGTGGGCTATTTTTTGCTCACTCTTTCGTTTATGATTGGGTGAAATTAGTCATATAATTGTATCAAATTGTATGATGAAAACAGCGTATATAATCGATATGTAGTATGTTATAAGGAGGCGATGGCTATGAAAAGAGAGGCCGTAGAGGAATTTGTATCCTCTGTAGTTGAAGGCGTTATAGCTGGCACGAATCTGGAATTAGTCGATGTCGACTATGTTCGAGAACGGGATTGGTATTTGCGCGTGTACCTAGATAAAACAGGTGGTGTCGATTTGGATGACTGTCAAATGGTCAGTGAAAAATTGAGCGCAGCTCTCGATGAGAAAGACCCTATTGCGGAAAATTATTTGCTTGAAGTGTCTTCTCCTGGTCTTGATCGAGTTCTAAAAAAGGATAAAGATTTCATTCGCTATAATGGCCGTGATGTAGATATCCAATTGTTTAAACCCATTAATGGCAGTAAACAATATACGGGTGTACTACAAGGCTTTACAGATACAACGATAGAATTTTCAATCAATGGTGAAAGCGTAACATTTGAACGTTCTGCCATTGCACAAATTCGATTACATCTTGATTTTTAATATATGGAGGCATACGAGTGAGTCAAGAATTAATTCAAGCAGTTATGGTGCTGACAAAACAAAAAGGTTTTGCACCTGAGGTTATTTTTGAATCCCTAGAAGCTGCATTATTACAAGCATATCGTAAGGAACCACATTCTAATCCAGATGCGTATGTGGAATTGAATCGTGAAACTGGTGCTTATAAGGTAATGGCGAAGAAACAAGTTGTAGAAACTGTAGAATTCCCAGAAACTGAAATCAGCCTATTAGATGCTCGTAAAATCGATAAACGCTATGAAATTGGCGATATTGTTGAAGCAGATGTAACACCTGCTAACTTTGGTCGCAGTGCAGCTCATACAGCTAAACAAATGTTGATTCAACGTTTGAAAGAAGCTGAACGCAGTGTTGTATACGAAGAATATTATAGCCGTGAAGGCGATATCATTACGGGTGTTATAACACGCGTTGAAGGTAAAAATGTATATATCAATCTTGGTAAAACAGAAGCTATCTTACCTCCAACTGAGCAAATCGGTACAGAAACATATCATGAAGGGGACCGTATTAAATGCTATATCGTAGAGGTTAAGAAAACTACGAAAGGCCCTCAAATTATGATTTCCCGTACTCATCCAGGCCTATTAAAACGCTTGTTTGAATTAGAAGTGCCAGAAATCTATGAAGGCGTAGTAGAGCTTAAATCTGTAGCTCGTGAACCTGGTATGCGTTCTAAAATCGCCGTATATAGCCGCGATGAATCCATCGATCCAGTTGGTGCTTGCGTAGGTCCTAAAGGTCAACGCGTTCAACACATTGTAGATGAATTGCACGATGAAAAAATCGACATTGTAAAATGGGATGAAGATCCTGCCATTTATATTGCGAACTCTTTAAGTCCTGCAAAGGTAATCTCTGTAGATGTTAGTGAAGAAGAAAAATCTTCTTATGTTGTAGTACCTGATTACCAATTGTCCTTGGCTATCGGTAAAGCTGGTCAAAATGCTCGCTTAGCAGCTAAATTGACAAACTGGAAAATCGACATTAAGAGTGAAACACAAGCTGCAGAAAATCCTTTCACAGGTTTTACAAGTACTGAAGCAGCGGAAAGCGAAGACTAATGAAAACCAAATCTCAACCTATGCGCACCTGTGTAGGCTGTGGTGAACCAAAGAGTAAGCGCGAGTTAATGCGTGTTGCTCTAAGCCCAGAAGGGACAATCAGTATCGACAGAACTGGTAAAGCCCCTGGTCGTGGTGCTTATATCTGTGCATCCATGGACTGTTTTGAGGCTGCGTATAAGGGTAAAAAACTAGAACGCTCTTTGAAGCATGCTGTATCAAAAGAGGTATATGAAGCATTGAAGCACGATTTGGAAGGTCATGAATAATTTCAGCATATGAATGAAGATAAAGTTTTAAATCTCTTAGGCTTGGCACAACGGGCCGGAAAATTGAGTTCCGGAGATTTCATCGTAGAGAAAGCGATGAAAAAGAAAACCCCTAAGCTTGTTCTATTAGCAGGTGATTGTGCGGCCAATAATGAAAAGAAATACATACAATTAGCAGAATTACATCATATCCCATTGCGTAAAGTCGGCAGTAAAGAAACATTAGGTACGGCTATAGGCAAAGAAGTACGTGTAGTGGTAGCCGTAGAGGATGATGGATTTGCAAAAGCATTACTAAAAGAGATTGATCAGTAAGAAGGGGGTATGTAGATGTCCAAAAAGCGCGTACATGAAATCGCTAAGGAATTTGGCGTTGAAAGTAAACAGGTTATTTCTATTTTGCAACAACATAATTTTAATGTTACAAAAGCCGTTAATACAGTAGATGATGCAGGTTATACTGTGGTGAAAAACCAATTAGGTGGTAAATCTAATGGGGCCGATACAAAGGCAGCAGCTGCTCCTGCTAATCCAAGCAAACATGAAAAAGCTGCAACACCTAATAAAGCTGTAAAAACAGATAAACCAGCAAAAGAACAGAGCCATAAAAAAGTGGCTAAACATGATGATAAGAAACATGACGATAAGAAATCTAATGTTCGTCATGTACAAATTAATGAGCCTACTAAAAAACAAAATAATGGCCAAAAACAAGATGGTCGTAACCATCAAAAACAAGATCGTCCAAATGGTAATCAACAAGGCCAAAAAAATGATGGTCAACAAGGTCAAAAAAATGACAACCGTCACAATGGTAATGCAGATAACCGCAACCGCAATGGCCGTGTAGATAATCGCAACAATAATGGCGGTAACCAACAAAATGGCAATGATCGTCGCAATAAGAAAAATAAAAAAGGTAACAATCGCCCACAATCCTTATTGTCCACTTCCATGCAAAAGAAGAAAAATAAGGTAAAACATCGTAACGAGCAATACTTGCAACATAAAGCGGAAGAAGAACGTAAAGCACAAGAAGCAATCGCTACGGAAATCGAATTAAGCGGTCCTTTAACAGTAAAAGAATTGGCTGAAAAAATGGGCCGTGAAGTATCTGAAATCATCAAAAAATTGATGCTTTTAGGTGTTATGGCTAGCATTAACCAAGAGGTAGATGTTGATACAGCTACTATCGTAGCAGAAGATTTTGGTGTAACCGTAACAGAAGTAGAACCAGAAGAAGATCCTACAGATATCATCGAAATTGAAGATGCACCAGAAACATTGAAACCTCGTCCTCCTGTTGTAACTATCATGGGTCACGTTGACCATGGTAAAACATCCTTGTTGGACGTAATTCGTCAAACCAATGTAACAGCTGGCGAAGCGGGCGGTATTACACAACATATCGGTGCGTACCAAGTTCGTTATAATGACAATAAGATTACATTCCTTGATACACCAGGCCATGAAGCTTTCACAGCGATGCGTTTACGTGGTGCAAAATCTACAGATATCGCAGTTCTTGTAGTAGCTGCCGATGATGGTGTAATGCCTCAAACAATTGAAGCTATTAACCATGCTAAATCTGCCGATGTGCCTATCATCGTAGCCATCAACAAAATGGATAAACCAGGCGCTAACCCAGATCATGTTAAACAACAACTATCTGAACATGGTTTATTGCCAGAAGAGTGGGGCGGCGATGTTATCATGGTTCCTGTATCTGCTAAACAAAAACAAGGTATCGATGATTTGCTCGAAAATATCTTGCTCGTAGCAGAGGTTATGGAATTAAAAGCGAACCCTAATCGTAAAGCATATGGCGTAGTTATCGAAGCTCAACTTGATAAGGGCCGTGGTGCTGTATGTACAGTGCTCGTTCAAAAAGGTTCTCTTCGCGTAGGCGATACAGTTCTTGCTGGTACCGCATATGGTAAAGTCCGTGCCATGTCAAATGAACGTGGAGAAAAGGTTAAGGTTGCTCGTCCATCTATGCCAGTCGAAATCTTGGGCTTCTCCGAGGTTCCACAAGCTGGTGAAATCATTTATGGTATGGATGATAATGAAGCACGTACAATCGCTGAAAAACGTATTGCTAAACAACGTGTACAAGAATTACAAGCTACTCACAAGGTTACATTGGATGATATCTTCAACCAAATTCAACAAGGTGAGTTGAAAGACCTTAACATTATCATCAAAGCGGACGTTCAAGGTTCCGTAGAAGCATTGCGTCAATCCTTGGAAGGTATTAAAAACCCTGAAGTTCGTATCGTTATCGTTCATGCTGCCGTAGGTGCTATTAACGAATCTGATATCATGTTGGCATCTGCATCTAATGCAATCGTAATGGGCTTTAATGTACGTCCAGATGCAAATGTTCGCCGTGCTGCGGAACAAGAAAAGGTAGATTTACGTACATATCGTGTCATCTATGATGCTATTAATGACGTTGAGTCTGCTATGCGCGGTATGTTGGCACCTCAATTTAAAGAGGTTGTCGTTGGTCGTGCAGAGGTGCGTCAAGTTATTTCCACACCTAAGGCCATCGTTGCTGGTTCCTATGTAACGGAAGGTCGTATTACGAATGATTCCGAAGTACGTTTGATCCGTGATGGTATTGTCGTATTTGAAGGTAAGGTTGATTCCTTACGTCGTTTCAAAGACGAAGTGAAAGAAGTTAAAACATCCTTCGAATGCGGTATCTCCTTGGAAGGTTACCGCGACATCAAGGAAGGCGACGTAATCGAAGCGTACTTGATGGAAGAAGTTGCACCTCAAATTTAGGAGGTTACTATGAGTGATGTTCGTGTAAGAAAATTACAAGAATTCATCAAACAAGAAGTAAGTCAAATGTTGATGCGTGGGTTGAAAGACCCTCGCATCGGCTTTACTACAGTTACCGATGTCCACGTGACAGGTGATTTGCGTGAAGCTACGATTTATGTTTCCTTGTTTGGTTCTGATAAAGAGAAAGAAGATACTCTTATCGCTTTAAAACATGCATCTGGCCATGTGCGTACCGAACTTGGCAAGGTATTAAAATTGCGCCATATTCCAACGATTACCTTTGATAAGGATACATCTTTGGATTACAGCATGCATATTGAATCCCTTTTGAATGAAATCAAAAAGGATGAAGAAACAAATTAACACAAAGGATACAGAACATGAGTAAGATCACAATTAATCAATTACACATGGCTCTGTGTGAAGCTAATTCTATAATGCTCACTGTCCACGTACGACCAGATGGCGATGCTATTGGTTCTATGGTTGCCTTTTATGAGGCTCTCGTAGCGCAAGGCAAGACTGTGTATATGGTCGTGGATGATGTAATACCTGAAAAATATTCCTTTTTATCGTATATTGATCAAATTAAGGATGTTGCCTATTTTGAAACACATCCTGTACAGGTTGATATGCTAATGGTATTAGATGCTAGCACGTATGAACGGATTGGCCGCGTAGGTGCACTCTTTAGTGCACCTATTTTTAATATAGATCATCATATTTCTAATTCAGAATTTGCAGATCATCTATATTTAAAACCTGATTTTGCGGCTACTGGTGAAATTATTACGGACTTGTGCGAACAATGGAATTGGCCTATTACAGAGTCTATGGGCAATGCTCTTTATATGGCGATTGCCACCGACTGTGGATTCTTTAAATTTAGTAATACTACAGCTAATACACTTAAAATGGCTAGCCGTTGTGTCGCTGCTGGGGCTCGCCCTAATGTTATTTCCGAAACGATTGAGGCCGTAAGTGCAGCACGTCTTGAATTAACGAAACAGGTAATGCAAACTATTGCTTTTTATAAGGATAATCGCGTTGCTACTATCGAGCTATCTCCAGAGGTTATGTCTATATTAGGCGACGACACAGATGGATTCGTCGACATTATTCGTAATGTAGATACTGTTGATGTGGCCATTTTATTGAAAGGTGAAAGCACAAATCGCACGCGTATCAGCCTTCGATCTAAGGGGACAGATGTGAATGCTATTGCTAATCATTTTGGCGGTGGTGGTCATATACGTGCTGCTGGTTGTACTATAGAAGGTTCTATCGATGAGGCTAAGTCTCGTCTGTTGGAGGTTATCAAATAATGGATGGAGTGCTGCCATTTTTGAAACCTCCTGGTATTACCAGTCATGATGCTGTAGGTATATGTCGTCGCATTTTAAAAGAAAAACGAATTGGTCATAGTGGCACATTGGACCCTATGGCCTATGGTGTATTGCCTATCTTTTTGGGTAAGGCCACACGTCTCATTGAATACACAGATGGATTTAATAAGACCTATGTAGCAGAATGTAAATTTGGTACCTTTACTGACACTGAAGATAGTACGGGACAGCCGGTATTACCTGACGATGATATGAATCTCACTAGTGGCGTTACATTACTGGCGGATCACTCTGCAATTAATGAACGATTGATACCGCCAACGTGGGATGAATTATCATCAGTGCTATCTAGATTTGTTGGCACACAAGAGCAACGCCCATCCAAGTACTCGGCTATAAAAATTAATGGTATACGGGCTTATGAATATGCACGTAAGGGGATACCTGTAGAGTTACCAATGCGAACCATTACGATTTCTAATATTGAGTTGGTAGCTTATGGTTTTCCTTATTTTACAATTCGTGTCACCTGTTCTGGTGGTACCTATATTCGTTCGTTGTTACGTGATATATGTATTCAATTAGGCATTCCTGGAACTATGACTTCCTTGGCAAGAACTTGTGTGGGGCCTTTTGATATTCAATCTGCCTATATAGCGGAGGAATTAACGATTCACGGTGAAAAATTGTTGTTGCCTACGGATATTGCGGTATCTCATCTTTCAAAAGTGGACGTAGATAGTGTACAATTAAAGATGATGGTACAAGGTAAGGAATTACCAATCGTAGAGGCCTTTTCTCATACGATTCCATCTAACAAGTATAGAGCTTATGGACCTCATGGGTTTGTAGGCATTCTAAAACGAACGAAACATTCACTTAAAGTGGACAAAAATATTTTTATTGAAGGATAAGTATGAAACAGTTACACTCGTTTGATGAATTACGTCAAATTAATCGTAAAATCGTATACGCATTAGGCACATTTGATGGTGTACACCGTGGTCATCAACGGGTCATTGGTAATGCAATAGCAGAGGCTAAGGCGCATGATGCCGTTACGGTTCTCGTCACATTTAGTGCGCATCCTATGACTATATTGCAACCTGGAGATGTTCCTAAACGGGTATTATCTGCCGATATTATGGATGAAATCTTAGAATCTCTAAAGGTAGATTATATCTTACGATTGCCTATGAATTTGGACATATTCAATATGTCACCTGATAAATTCTTAGACGCCCTTTGTGGTGATATAGATGTTGTAGGTATCGCAATTGGTACTAACTTTACATTTGGTGCCAAAGGGGCTGGCAATCCTCAGTTAATGCGGGAACGTTTGTCTGCAAAAGGGATTCATATCATTGTTGAACCTTTGCTATCTACAGAAGAAGGTCCTATTTGTAGCACGAATATACGTAAGGCTATAGAAGAAGGGCATATGGAACAAGCGGCGGCTTGGCTCGGACGTCCATACCAGTTTAGAGGTATCGTCATAAAAGGTGATCAACGAGGCCGTACATTAGGATTTCCAACAATTAACTTTTTATTGCCAAATGAGATGGCAATCCCACCTGATGGGGTATATGCTAATCGGGTTTGTATAGATGGCATTTGGTATGATGGTGTTGGAAATATAGGGGATAATCCAACTTTCAAAAATCAATATCATCGATGTGAAGTACATGTATTTGATTTTGACCAAGACGTATATGGTAAAGAAGTAACTGTTCAATTTATATCATATATACGCGGTGAGGTTAAATTTAATAATTTGCAAGAATTGATCGACCAAATGAAGGTCGATGAGGAAACAGCAATTCGGATTTTACGTAATAACCCATAAGGGGGAACTATGGATATTAAAGACGCACGCAAACAAATAGATACTATTGATGCACAGTTAGTAAACTTATTTGAACAACGTTTATCTATCATTAAATCAATTGGTAAATATAAGGATGAACATCATTTACCACTGATTGATGAAGAACGGGATCATGAGATCATTTCTAGTCTTAAAACTGAATGTGACGATTCACGTATGTTGACATATATTGAATCTTATATGAAGGATGTTATTTCGATTAGCAATGAGTTCTTAAAAGAACACATGCATAAGCATATTTTCCTAATTGGTATGCCTGGTGCCGGTAAAACTACGGTCGGTAAAATGTTAGCTAAAGAATTAGGACGAGATTTCTATGATTTGGATCAAACGATTCAAGATAAAGTGGGGAAAACCGTACAAAATATCTTTATCTATGATGGAAAAGATGCATTTAGTAAGTATGAATACGAAACAATTAAAGAATTGATTCATAATAAACCATCTGTTATTGCTACTGGTGGTGGCACAGTGACATCTGAAAAAATTGTAAATCTCATGAGAAATAATGGTTTAGTTGTCTTTGTTAATCGCGACGTTAACCATATTCTCGATGACTTAGATTTAGAAATTCGTCCACTTGTGAAAGAAAGTATTGAATATATTTTCAATGTTTACGAGGAACGTTATCCTTTATATGAAAGTGTAGCTCATATTAAGATTGGCAATGAAGGCAGCATTACTGACGCTGTTCAAGAAATTATCGAAGCATTACCTAATACGGAGAAATAATGGAAGTATTACGAGGATTTGTATACCGAATTATATATCAGAACACACAGAACACGTATTGTGTATTTCTTGTGAAAGATTATAATGAGGAATACATTACTTGTACTGGTCGCTTTGAAGCCCCAAAAGAAGGGGAAGATATTGAGATTAAAGGCCGTTATGTAGAACATCAAAAATATGGCATTCAGTTTGATGCATCTAGTATAGAAAAATTAAAACCCGATAATATGGGTGCTGCTAGAATGTATTTGATGAACTTAGGCATAAAGGGATTAGGCGAAAAATCTGTAGAGAAAATCTGTGATTATTTCGGCCTCCGGTTATTAGATGTACTGCGTGAAGAGCGGCCAGAAGAAATTAAAGATGTGCCAGGTTTACGCAAAGGCGTTAAAGAGGAATTATATAATACATTACTCGGTGAAGGTATATTATCCGATTTAAACCATTTCTTTGAGTCTCATCAAATTTCTTCTAAATGGTCTCGCACTGTGTACACATATTATGGTGCATCCTCTATAGATGTCATACAGGATAATCCCTATAATTTATTGCGTATCGCCCCAGATATGTTGTTCAATACGGCTGATACATTAGCTATGAATTTAGGGCTTGATGCTGATGACGAGCGACGATTAGAGGCTGGTGTAAACTGGATTTTAGGGAATTTAGATAATCAAGGTCATACGTGTTTACCTGTCGATGAATTGATAGGGCGTACCTACGATTTATTGCAAGTAGATGCAGATTTAATAGCTAACCATATTGACTCATTAATTTCTCAAGCCATCATGTATAGTACCTATTATGATGATATACTCTATGTATATCCACCTGAAATGTATGTATCTGAAGTAGAAGGTGTACACTATACGCGTGATTTCTTAATTGAAGCTGATCCTATATCTCTAGATATTCCAGATTTTATTGAGCGATTTGAAGCAGATAATCATATTACCTTTGGCCCTGAACAGAAGGAAGCTATAGAATTATCATTTTTTGAAAAATTTTCGCTTATTACCGGTGGACCTGGCACTGGTAAAACTACGATTATTAAAGCCTTAGTTAAGGGTTTTCAATTAGGTGGATTAGGACGTATTATTCTTTGTGCCCCAACGGGACGTGCAGCAAAGCGTTTAACAGAGGCCACTGAGTTTGAAGCCACAACTATACATCGCTTGCTCATGCCTGTAGCTGGCAGTGATTCCTATGATTTTACAAAAAATGAAGATGATCCTCTTGATATAGATGTTATTATCATCGATGAAGCATCCATGCTCAATGTGCGATTGTTTTATTCTCTAATGTCAGCGATTCCTCGTGAGGCCCATGTTATTATCGTAGGCGATGTGGATCAGCTGCCTCCTATAGGTGCTGGATTCGTATTGAAAGATTTACTTGATAGTGATATGGTTCCGTATACGCGTTTACAACATATTTATCGTCAAAGTTCTGGTAATAGTATCGTCGATAGTGCGTATGCTATTAACCGTGGTGAAATGCCAAATCTTGATACGACTAGTGATGAATTCACTTTCATTTCCGTTAACTCTCTTGGTGATATGATGAAAGCCATCGTTGATGTGTATAAACGGGAAAAAGAATTTGTCGATGATGAACTTGATATTCAAATCATTTCGCCTATGCGTAGAGGTAAGGCTGGCAGTACAAGTATATCTCAATATGTGCAGCAATCCGTAAATCCTCCAGATAGTTATAAAGGAGAGGTGCGTGTTAATGGAATTACATTCCGCGTTGGTGATAAGGTAATTCAAGTTCTTAACAATTATGAATTAGAAGTTTTTAATGGTGAAATTGGCATTATTTATGCCATTACTAAATCTGATATCTGCATTCGCTTTATTCATAAAGAGGTTCGCCTATCTATTGATGAAGCGCATATGATTATGCCTGCTTATGCTATAACAGTTCATAAAAGTCAAGGCAGTGAATATGGTGTTGTTATCATTCCATTTGTTCCTATGTACGGTGGTATGTTACAACGGAACTTACTCTATACTGCCGTGACAAGAGCCAAGCGAAAGGTTATCATGATCGGTACAAAGAGTTCTGTAGAGCGTGCTGTTAAAACGGTTAATGGTGAAGAACGATATACATTATTTAAAGAACGTTTACAAGGAAGATGTGATGGATAATGAATCTATTTGATTTTTTATTTCCTCCTGTTTGTCCTCATTGTGGTACCCATGTACAACAACAAGGGGATTGGTGTGATGCTTGTATTGAAGAAGTTCTACATGTAAGACAAGTGCCATCTAAATTACTGTCCTCGCTAAATTCTGCTTGGATTCTAGCTGACTATCGAGGTGGTATTAAATCCATGATATATGACGTTAAATTTAACGAAAAAAAGGAGCAGTCCAAAGGGGCTGCTCCTTTTTTAGCATCGTACAACTTGAGGATGCACGATTATAGGCCTCATTATGTGATTCCTATACCATCAAGTGCAGAAAAAAAGAAGGTTAGAGGATATAATCAGGTAGATCTATTTTTTTATGATTGGGTGTTCTCATTTTCAAATTCTAACCGTATTGATGGTAGAAGCAGCGATGACAGTGTAAATGGAGTTATGGAATATAATACTGAAAAAGAGGTCTGTTATAAATGGTTTGATTGTTTATATAAAATGGATACCCATAAAGAAATGTGGAGCTTATCTGGTAGTGAACGTCATAGCACAATCGATAAGGCATTTATGTGGAAGGAAACTTGCGATTCCTCGTTGTTATATGATAAGCGGATTTTATTAGTTGATGATATATTTACGACAGGAGCTACCTTAGAGTCAGCTGCACGAATACTAAGAGCATATCATCCTCAATATATTGAAGCATTGACATTAGCTAGTGGTAGTTTTTAAAAATAAAAGGCTGTAATAGATTTTGTTCTATTACAGCCTTAATTATGTTGTTTAACCTAGTACATCGATAAATGCTTTTACAACATCTGGATCAAAGAGGGAACCTGATGCGCTAAACAATTCTTCTTTTGCTTTAGCTTTTGTTTTTGCCCAAAATTCAGTGGATGGATTCACAGTGGAATCATAGTAATCCGCAACAGCAATGATACGTGCCCCAAGTGGAATGTTGGCGCCACGTAAATGTTTTGGATATCCGGAACCGTCCCATTTTTCATGATGGTAACGAATATATGATAGGATTTGTTGACAACATGGATAGTTTTCAATCATATTAGCACCACTAGCAGCATGTTGTTTATATTTTGACATTTCTTGCTTGTTCAAGTATGGTGCTTTTTGAATCATCGCATTAGGAATCATCAAAAGACCTACATCATGTAATAGTGCAGCATGACGGATTTGTTCAATTTCATTTAATGGTAATCCCATTTTTGCAGCAATACTAACTGCATAATTGGAGACTTGTACAGAGTGCGTATACAAGTGATAGCTTTTCATTTGTATCATTTGTAATAGTTGAGCACTAATGGCCTCTAAACTATCTTTCTCCAGTTCATACAGCCCGGACGGCTGCATCAATGATAACATAAACATAATAAACCCCTCTACTATACAAATATGTAAAGTCCCAACCCCAAGGACTTTACATCGTACAACTTATAGTCCGTTCTTCTTTAACAGTATTCGTATTATACAACAATTTTTATGCTTTGTGTATCGGTATAATGTTTGGTTTTTGAATAGGTATTCATATTTAGCATAATAGAAAGTGTTGACAAAAAAGGAATGCATTAAGAATGGGATGTAAAAATCGTGTTTTAAGAATTATAATAGAAAAATGAAGAATTATTTTATATTCCTATTCCTATTTTCTATACATTGAAATTAAGACTTGCATTTTTTATTCTCACAACAGTGATATTGATAAATACATATGTTTGCGTTAACTGCAAATAATAAAGATATAGACATAGATATAATTTATAATCTATAATATTAAAATACGGGTCTGTGGTTGTAAGTCGAGGCCAGTCGCAGGCAAAACGATCCACATAAGCAGTCCAAAGGGCTGTGAGCATGGTGCGGCTTAGATGTAAGTCCTGCCGGGAAACCGAGAGGAGTAGTAGTGGGGGGCCATGGGCTTATGAGCGAACCTTCCAGCAGGCGAGTGTGGGGGCAAAGACCAGGTCAGCCGTATAACGGGCACATGAGGCTTTTCTCATGTGCTTTTTTCATTTATACAGATGTATAAATGAAAATTGTAGATATTGCGTTTGTTAAGCTATATTTTGTATACAAAGAGCGTATATTAATACATATTATGTATAAAAATTAATAGAGAAATCATTAAAATATGGAATTTTTAAAATATTATATACATTATTATTGACATAATTATTCCGTGTATATATACTATATAAATAAACTTAGTTATATATGAGGTTATAAGAAGATGTTTAATAAAAAAGTAAAAAAATTAGTTCTCGGTAGTTTGATGGTTGTTATGGCTGCATCTTTAGTTGGTGGTTGTGGATCTTCTTCTACAACAACGTCTAATAAAAAGTTAATTGTTGGCACAAATGCTACATTTGTACCATTCGAATTTAAGGACGATAAGACTCAAGATTATGCAGGTTTCGATATCGATTTGATTCGTGCAATTGGCAAACGTATTAACAAAGATGTAGAACTTAAAAACGTTGCCTTTGATGCGTTGATTCCAGCATTAAATACACATGATATTGATGTGGCAGCTTCTGGTATGACAATCACCAAAGCACGTAGTGAAAAGGTATTATTCTCATCTCCATACTATGAAAATGCATTAGCTATTGTATATAAAGATTCTAATAGCATTCATTCCTTAGACGATTTGAAGAATAAAAAAATTGCTGCTCAAATGGGGACAACTGGTTCCGATTTAGCGCATAAGATCGAAGGTACTTCTGTAAAAGAATTCGATCATAGTAATGAAGCGTTGTTAGAGTTGCAAAATGGTGGTGTTGATGCTACTGTTATTGATTTACCAGTTGCTCAATATTACAGCACAAAACATCCTGATGAACATATCCAAATCTTGCCATATCCAAATACAAAAGAGTACTTAGGTTTGGCTTTGAATAAAGATAATAAAGCTTTACAAGAGGAAATTAATAAGGCTATTGCTGATATGAAAGCAGATGGTGAATTTAATACATTATATAAAAAATGGTTTAATGTAGATGCACCTGCAGATATGCCTGTTGTGTTGGATTTTAAATAATTAGGGAGTTGTAAATGGACTGGAATGTCATAACGAATAATTTACCATTATTATTATATGGGGCTTTAATGACCATAAAAATTACAGCTGTTGCTGTAAGTTTTGGTTTCATTATCGGTTTAATTGTTTCCTTAGCTAGAATGTCGAATTTCGTAATTGTTCGATTGATTGCTAAATGCTATGTAGATGTGATTCGTGGTACTCCTATGTTGGTACAAATCTTTATGATCTATTTTGCATTACCTCAAATCATTGGCACTCGAATCGATCCTTATATAGCAGCCTGTGCAGCATGTAGTATCAACTCTGGTGCTTATGTATCCGAAATATTCCGTGCGGGTATTCAATCTGTAAATAAAGGGCAAATGGAAGCCGGTCGTTCACTAGGTTTGTCTTGGTGGCAAACTATGCGCTTTATTATTATTCCGCAAGCGTTTAAAGCATCAATCCCTCCTTTGGGTAATGAATTTATTGCCATGCTAAAAGATTCTTCTTTAGTTTCTGTTATTGGTTTTGAAGAATTGATGCGTCGTGGTCAATTAATTATCGCTAAAACCTATGCGGCTACTGAAATTTTGGGAACGGTTGCCATTATCTATCTATGTATGACAATACCGATTTCTCGATTGGTTGCTTACCTTGAAAGGAAATATAACGTAAAATGATAGAATTAAAAGATGTGCGAAAATCATTTGGTAAAAATGAAGTATTAAAGGGCATCAATCTACAAATTGATAAAGGTGAAGTTGTTGTAATCATCGGTCCTTCAGGATCTGGTAAAAGTACAGTTTTGCGGACGATGAATTATCTAGAGGAACCTACCAGTGGTCATGTAATTGTGGATGGCATGGATTTATCTGATAAGAATAAATTGAATGCTGTACGCACAGAAGTGGGCATGGTATTCCAAAACTTTAATCTATTCCCACATATGACCGTATTGGATAATTTGATATTGGCTCCCGTAAATGTAAGAAAAACGGATAAGAAAGAAGCACAAAACATTGCTATGAAACTATTAGAACGTGTTGGATTATCTGATAAAGCTCAAATGTATCCGGATTCACTATCCGGTGGTCAAAAGCAACGTGTTGCTATTGCACGTGCATTAGCTATGAAACCGAAGGTAATGTTATTTGATGAACCTACATCGGCACTTGATCCAGAAATGGTACGCGAAGTATTGGATGTAATGAAATCTTTGGCTGATGAAGGTATGACGATGGTTATCGTTACACATGAAATGGGCTTCGCTAAAGAGGTTGCGGATAGAGTGTTATTTGTCGATGGTGGTCAAATCCTAGAAGATGGCACACCAACACAAGTATTTGATGCACCTTCTAGTGATAGAACAAAATTGTTCTTGTCTAAAATTTTATAGATTCTTAGGAACAGCACTCATAATTACGTAGTTTATAATTATGAGTGTTTTTTGTTACCCGTTATCTTATAATAAATTTTGATAAATTATATATATTTACTTTAGAAACTACTGTAATTAAGTGATTTTTTAAATCTGTTAATTCATATAAATAGATATTAGATATAAATATTTGTGATAAATATACAGTTTATGCATTTGTTAAGAGCAAAAAATATTTATAATACTTATATATTTTAGTTATAATGAAATAAATATGAGTCTTTATACTATAGAATATATAGAGTAAAACCAATAATTAAAAGGAATTAAGAATAAAATTTATTTATTTCTTAGAATTGAATCTGCATAATAATTTAAATGAAATACGAGCGTTCTAATTTGATATTTTATACACGCTATGTTATTATACAGATATAGAGCAAGACAGTAAGACAATATATATTTTATAGGAGGATATTACCCATGTTAGGTAAAGTAAAATGGTTTAGTGCAGAAAAAGGTTATGGATTTATTGAAAGAGAAGATGGTAGCGATGTATTCGTTCATTTCTCTGCTATTCAAGACGAAGGTTTTAAATCCTTATCTGAAGGTCAAAATGTAACATTTGACATTGTTGATGGCAATCGTGGTCCACAAGCAGCAAATGTTGTAAAAGCGTAAACATATACCAAATATTACATAAAAACTAAATTAAAAAAATCCCAACATCTTATTTGTTGGGATTTTTTGCACATTTAATAGTGTGCAATACATATTTCTACAAAAAATATAAAAATTTTTATCAAAAAAGAGGAGTTTTATATGTAGATGTAGAAATACTAATTAAGACACCAGAAATAGAGTAATAAGAACATTCTAACAACTGGTCGTTGATTTTTAGAAAGGGTGTTGACATATGAAAGTAGCAATCAGAGGTAAAAACATTGAAGTAACTGCGGCTCTTCGTGAGTATGTAGAAAAAAGATTGGGTAAGTTAACCCGTTACTTTGATGATGAGTTAGATGCACAAGCAGTATTATCTGTAGTGCGTGATAAAGCAACCATTGAAATTACATGTTTCGTTGATAAAATTGTACTTCGTGGCGTAGAAACAAATGATGATATGTATGCAGCAATCGATTTAGTAGTAGATAAAATCGTTCGCCAAATTCATAAACATAAAACTCGTTTGGCAAAACGTTTTAAACGTCAAGAAGCTTTCCATCCAGATGTAGCACCTCTTGATACACCTGTAGAAGAAGAAAAAATTGAAGTAGTAAAACGTAAACATTTTGCTGTTCGTCCTATGGATGTAGAAGAAGCTATCTTGCAAATGAACTTGATTGGACATGATTTCTTCATGTTCTTCAATGCGGAAACAGAAACAATGAATGTAGTATATCGCAGACATGATGGTTTCTATGGTTTGATTGAACCAGAATTAAAATAATATGATCGATTATTCAATTAATTATCTTTCTACGTTGATTTAATCGAGTGAAATATAGAATGGATACCAGAAATGGTATCCATTTTATATTTCTAGTTGTATATCTATAGAAAAGCCTTGAATTCTTTGACTATTCAAGGCTTTTTCGTTATAATGAATTAGATATAATAATGTAAGATATCCCGAAGAGGAGTGATTTGTTTGTTCGGCTTTTTACAAAGTCTTATAGGAAATAATAGCGCAAAAGAAGTTAAAAAAATGCGCAAAATTGTAGATCATATTAATGAACTAGAACCTAATTATGTAAAATTAAGTGATGCTAATCTCGTTGCTAAAACTGATGAGTTTAAACGTCGCTTACAAAAGGGAGAAACGTTAGACGATATTTTACCAGAAGCTTTTGCCGTATGTCGTGAAGCATCTAAACGTGTACTTGGTATGCGTCATTTTGATGTGCAAATGCTAGGTGGTATTTGCTTGCATAGAGGTAATATTGCAGAAATGCGTACTGGTGAAGGTAAGACCTTAGTTGCTACCTTAGCTGTATATCTTAATGCTTTATCCGGTAAAGGCGTTCATGTTGTTACTGTCAACGATTACTTGGCTACACGTGATAGTGAGCAAATGGGTCGTTTGTATAATTTTTTAGGCCTTTCTACTGGTTTAATCGTTGCAAATCTCGATTATAATCAACGTAAAGAAGCATATGCTGCAGATGTAACATATGGTACTAATAATGAATTTGGTTTCGATTATCTTCGTGATAACATGGTGTCCGATGTATCTCAAATGGTACAACGTCCGTTGAACTATGCCATCGTCGATGAAGTTGACTCCATTTTGATCGATGAAGCGAGAACTCCGCTCATCATTTCTGGCCCTGGTAGTCGCTCTACTGACAACTATTATAAATTGGCGCAAGTTGTACCACATCTTGTAAAAGATGAAGACTATACAATCGATGAAAAACAAAAGACGATTGCACCGACAGATTCTGGTATTACAAAAGTTGAAAAAATGTTAGGCATCGAAAATTTATATGATGCTGATAATATTGAACTCAACCATTTACTAGGTGCCTCTTTACGCGCTTATGCTATGATGCATCGCGATACAGACTATGTAGTAAAAGATGGTGAAGTTGTTATTGTCGATGAGTTTACAGGTCGTTTGA
Source organism: Veillonella sp. ICM51a (assembly GCF_000524355.1). Taxonomy (NCBI): domain Bacteria; kingdom Bacillati; phylum Bacillota; class Negativicutes; order Veillonellales; family Veillonellaceae; genus Veillonella; species Veillonella sp. ICM51a. The sequence continues at coordinate 185,112 of NZ_JAPX01000023.1, read as the reverse complement.
TGTTTGGCCGTCGTTATTCTGATGGTTTGCACCAAGCTATTGAAGCAAAAGAAGGTCTTAAAGTTGAACGTGAAAGCCAAACATTAGCATCTATTACGTTCCAAAACTATTTCCGTATGTATGAAAAATTGTCTGGTATGACTGGTACTGCTAAGACGGAAGAAAAGGAATTTAATGATATTTATGGCTTGGAAGTAATTCCTATTCCTCCAAATCGTCCTTTGATTCGTGTGGATTTACCTGACCTTATCTTTAAATCTAAAGCAGCAAAATATCGTGCTGTTGTACGAAATGCTGTAGAACGTCACCAAACGGGTCAACCTATTTTGATTGGTACTACATCTATCACTCAATCCGAAGAACTTTCAGATATGTTATTGCGCGCTGGTGTACCACATAAGGTATTGAACGCTAAACATCATGAACAAGAAGCGGAAATTGTTGCCAATGCTGGTCAAATGGGTATGGTTACAATCGCCACAAACATGGCTGGTCGTGGTACTGATATTACATTAGGTGAAGGTGTGCCTGAACTTGGTGGTTTAGCTATCTTAGGTACTGAACGTCATGAAAGCCGTCGTATTGATAACCAATTACGCGGTCGTGCCGGCCGTCAAGGTGATCCAGGTTCTTCACAATTCTTCCTATCTTTGGAAGACGACTTGATGCGTATCTTTGGTGCTGATAATATTTCTGGCATCATGGATAAACTAGGAATGGAAGAAGATGAACCAATTGAACATTCCTTAATCACAAAATCTATCGAACGTGCTCAAAAGAAAGTTGAAGATCATAACTACAATATTCGTAAATATATCTTGGAATATGACGATGTTATGAATCAACAACGTGAAGTGTTATATGAGCAACGCCGTCGTATATTAGGAAATGAATCTTTAAGAGATACCATTAATGAAATGATTGACAAGCTTGTAACTGAAGCTGTTGATACATATGCTGATGAAAAATTGTATCCTGAAGAGTGGGATTACGAAGGTTTACATAAACACTTGAGTCAATACTTCTTGACTTCTGAACTTATGTCTACAGAAGAAATGGAAGAATATACACGTCAAGAATTGGATGAACGTTTACACGAAATCGCACATAGCGAATATCAAGATCGTGTTGATCTTTTAGGTGAAGCGATGTTTGGCCAACTTGAAAAAGCGATTATGCTACGTGTTGTCGATAGTAAATGGATGGAACATTTGGATAATATGGATATGCTTCGTGAAGGTATTGGCCTTCGTGCATATGGTCAAAAAAATCCTTTGGTTGAATATAAATTTGAGGCCTATGATATGTTCCAGCACATGATTGAATCTATTCAAGATGAAACAATCATGGCATTGTACAAAATTCGTGCACAATTGATTCAAGAAATTGAAGAACCAGTTGATCACTTAGAAGGTGCACAACCCCATCATGAAGATGTGTTGGAGCCACAAAACATAGATTAACATTTGTGAATGGCACGTTGCTCAATGGGAAAACACCTTCTGGGCAACGGCCATTTTTCATTTTAAAAATACAGTAAATCGTTACTATGTACATGTAGTAATTCTATAAAGGTGGTGAACATAAATTGTTAGAGGATTTAAAACCAATTATCTCTGGTTTAGAAGAGCGAATTTATGGAATGAGGGATTCACTTTAACATAGCTCAGAAAGAAGAACGAATCTTCACACTTGATGTACAGATGAGTGATCCTACATTTTGGGATAATCCTGATAAGGCTCGTGAGATTTCTCAAGAGGCAACACAATTAAAAAACTCTGTAGAGGGGTATAAGCAGTTAGTGTCTGATATCGAAGATGCTAGTGTCATGTTGGATATGGCAATTGAAGAAGAAGATACCTCTATGGAGGGGGAAATCAAACAATTTGTAAATGGCATTCAAGAGGCTGTTGAAAAACAAGAGGTATTGCTTTTGCTCGGCGGAGAATATGATCAGAATAATGCTATTCTTACATTCCATGCTGGTGCAGGTGGTACAGAAGCACAAGATTGGTGTTCTATGCTGATTCGAATGTATTTGCGTTGGGCAGAAAAGACAGGGTTTTCCGTGGAACTTATGGATGAACAACCTGGCGATGAAGCGGGAATCAAAAGTGCAACATTTCTTATTAAAGGCGAAAATGCCTTTGGCTATTTAAAATCTGAAAAAGGTGTTCACCGTCTCGTTCGTATATCGCCATTTGATGCTGCAGCACGTCGTCATACTTCATTTGCAGCTGTTGACGTAATGCCAGAAATTGATGATACTGTGGAAATCAATATCGATATGAAAGATGTCCAAGTTGATACATATCGTGCAAGTGGTGCCGGTGGGCAGCATATTAATAAAACGGATTCTGCTGTTCGTATGACGCATAAACCAACAGGCATTGTAGTTCAATGTCAATCTCAGCGTTCTCAAATGCAAAATAGAGAACAAGCTCTTCGTTTATTACGTGCAAAATTATTTGAATTAGAACTTGAAAAGCAGGCTGAATTAAAAGAACAAATTGGTGGGACATACCAAGCTATTGAATGGGGAAGCCAAATTAGATCCTATGTATTCCATCCTTATAATATGGTAAAGGATCATCGTACATCGGTTGAAACTGGTAATGTACAGGCTGTTATGGATGGCAATATCGACCAATTCATAGAAGGCTATTTAAAGAAAGAAGCTAATTTAACAGTATAGGTGCTATAATGAAAAAATTTTTAATATTCATCGTCTTGCTTATCATTGTATGTGTGGTGGGTGCTCAATTTGTAGTTCCAAAATATATGGAATCTATTGTAGAAGATGAGTTAAATCAATCACTTAAACCTTCCAGCCAAACTGTAGTTATTGAATCTACACCCGCCTTTAAACTGGTTTACGGACAAGCAGATCACGCGGCAGGAACATTGGAAAATGTTCAATTAGGAAAGTTGAATTTTTCTAGTCTTCATTATGAGGCAAATAATATTGTTATTAATCCTATTTCTCTCATTGCATCTCATGAGGTTGAGGTCCTAAGTCTTGGTCCATCCTATGTAGAAGGTATTGTATTAGAGGATGATTTAAAGAAATTCCTGATTCAGAATACAGAAGGTCTACAGGATGCTAATGTAGTAATTAATAATGACCGTATAGCATTAACTGGGACTGTTAACATTATGGGATCTTTGAAAGGAACAGCTAGTTTGGAAGGCGCCTTGCAGTTGAAAGATAATGTTTTATCATTTGCTCCTAGTCGATTTACAGTTAGTGGATTGACTATTGCAGGTATTACATCACAACAATTGCATCCTATTGCTATCTATGATTTTAATAATTTCCCAGTTCCGGTTAAAGCTGAGTCTGTTAACGTTGAACATGGAGAAATTCATATTAAGATTAAACCTGTACTCAATTAGAAAGGAAATATCGTGCATACTGTTAAGAAAACTAAGCACTCATTAGTTCTTATACTATGTATCATAGTAGGACTTATTTCAGCACTCTATTTAGTAATGGAGCGCAATACAATTGAAAAGGCACAAAATCATATTGAGAATATAGTAGATTATGATGCTGTACTTCGAGCTAATGCTTTTGAAAAACGTAGTCAAAAAGATGCTTTTGATGCACTGAAAGAGGCGGGAATAACGGCATTTGCCATTTATGATAGAACATTAGAAAAGGCAAATGACGCTGGTGAAATTAAATTACTTTCATCACAAGATATGTCCGATGTTCGAATTAATGGTGGTTCTATTAAACCAGGCGCTACTTATGTTGCACTTATTCCTGGTAAAGAAGGCTATTATAAGGAAATTCGCGAAGACCTATATCATCGTATTAGTAAAGAAAAGGTTAAAGAACTTAATACTAGTATAGGACCCGTTTTAGAATTACAAGGTGCTACTTCAGATAGCTATGCGAAGATGAACTTAGGCATCTCTAAGATTCAAGCCATGGAAGTGGCCAATCGCGGATTTAATGTAATTGTTCGACCTACTAATTATCGCAATGTTACATCTGATGATATTAAATATGTATTTAATCGTCTAGATGGGGTTCCTCATGTAACAGGTATTATATTTGCTGGTAAAGAGGCATTAGGTGCACCAGATCATATTGATGAAACCTTAGAGGCTATGAATAATCTTCATATTCCATTGGTTGGTATTGAAGCTGTTAATCAGTTGCAATATGAGCCTCAGTTAGGATTCTTAGATATGGCGGCTAAGAAGAATTACAGTGTAGGTCGTGTTTACACAATTTCTAAAGATGAGTTAAAGAAGATTACTCCGGAAGAAGCGGCTCAACGATTCTATATTAGCGATATTGAACGCAATATTCGATTTAATTTATTCCCTATGTATGAAGTAGGGCAAAATAATGAAACTGTGTTACAAACAACGATTAACTATGTACATAGTGCAACAGATAAATTGAGTGCTAAGGGCTATGAATTTGGGCCAGCAGATATTTATCCTGCCTATACACCTAATCCTTTATTAGTTGTTCTAACAATGATTGGTAGTATTGCCTTATTTGTGTATGTAGGACAAATGTTTATAGCTATGTCACAACACAAACAATTAGTTCTATTTTTTGCACTATCACTACTATCCATTGTTGGATTTATTGTAACTAGCGGTACATTATTAGTTCAAATTTGGGCTTTATCTGCAGCTATTATGGCACCTGTTGGAGCCTTGGTGATTCTTATGGAAGAATGGCGCAGATCAGATGGTACACGTCCTATAGGTGCGTGGAAATCTACGCTACTCGCATTACTCTATCTCGTAATAGCAACATTATTTGCTGCTATTGGTGGCATGTATATTGCGGTATTATTAGGTAATACAAAATTCTTTATGGAATTTGAAATCTTTAGAGGTGTAAAACTTACCTTCGTATTACCAATCATCCTTGTTATGATTGCATATCTACAACGCTTTCCATTATGGAAAGGTCGCATGATCAACTCTGGAACAGAAGCTAAGCAATTCATTAAAGAATTTCTAACTACAGATGTAAAAATGTATGTGTTCTTTGTGTTTGCTGCTATAGGTGCTGCGGCTTGGGTATTTGTAGGCCGTAGTGGTCATACGGCAGGTGTGCCTGTTCCAACATTTGAACTCGTATTGCGTAGATTCCTAGAGAATACACTATATGCTAGACCAAGAGAAAAGGAATTTATGATTGGTCATCCATTGTTGATGCTCGCAACATTTGCATTCCTACGTAAATGGCCTATGGTTATTCACTTTGTATTAACTATAGCTGGCGTTATCGGCGTAGCTTCTATGGTTGAAACTTTCTGTCATATTAGAACACCTGTCTTCATGTCTATTATGCGTGGGTATGATGGCTTGTTGCTCGGTTGTGCTATAGGTATTGTTCTTATTCTTGCAGTTCGTTTCTTCATTTACATCTCGCAATGGGCTATGCATCGGGAGGACAGTCATGAGTAATATCGTTATTTCCGGTTACTATGGCTTTGGTAATGCTGGTGATGAAGCTATGCTTTGCGCCATTATCGACGCTATTCGTGATGTAGAAGACGATGCACATATTACGGTTATCTCCGGCAATCCTCAAGAGACTAGTAGAAAACATAATATTAAGGCTGTTGGAACATTTGCTGCCTTTGGTATTTTGAATGCCATACGTAATGCTGATTTAGTGATTAGCGGTGGAGGTAGTTTATTACAGGATGCTACAAGTATTCGGAATACCTATTATTATCTAAGTATTATGGGGCTTGCAAAATTACTCGGAAAACCTGTTATGCTGTACTCTCAAGGTATTGGTCCTTTATATCGTAAATCTACAAAACGAGCTGTTAAATTTATGTTGAAATATGTAGATGGAATTACAGTTCGTGATTCCATTTCGAAAGATGAGTTGAATGGTCTAGGAATTTACGATGTTGAGGTTACAGCGGATGCTGTATTAGCTATGCATAAGGCCAATCCTAGTATTGGTGCTAATATTTTAACCAAATATAATTGTGCTCCTATTGAAAGTGGTAGGAAACGCATCGGCATTGCTGTGCGTAGTTGGAAGGATGATACAGCGTATAGACAGAGTTTAGCAGATGTATTGAGCCGGTTAAGTTTAGAGCAAGATGCTGAAATAGTATTCATACCTATGTCTCATCCTGATGATACGAAGGAAGCAAAGATTATAGCTTCATTAATGAAGGTAAAACCAATCGTATTAGAAGGACCTTTTACTACAGAAGAGCAACTATCCTTATCTGGCAATGTAGATCTAATGATTGGCATACGCCTACATGCACTTGTATTTAGTTCCTTAATGGGAAAACCAGTTATTGGTATTTCCTATGACCCTAAAATTACAAGTTTTTTACATATGATTGAACAAGAACCAATTGGTACTATGACAGAATTAGATTCTAATGTTCTATATGATCGATGTGTAGAACTTTTACAATCTACAGAATCCTATCAACATTCATTCAATCGCATTCAAACATTGCGTAAGGTATCAAAACGCAATGCGGAATTTGCTATTTCACTTTTAGAAGAGTATTAAATATAAATTGGAGATTATCCAGAAAGTGAGGTCTTTATGGCTACATTGAGTCAAGATCAAAAACAATTAGTACAAGAGAAAGCAAAAGCGATTCGCGTAAGCATCGTACAGTCTGTTACAGCAGCTAAATCTGGACATCCAGGTGGCTCTTTATCCATTGCTGATGTAATGTCTCTGTTATATTTTGTAGAAATGAATGTAGACCCAAGTAATCCTAAAAAGCAAGATCGTGACCGTTTTGTGTTATCAAAAGGTCATGCAGCGCCAGCATTGTATGCGACACTTGCTGAAAAGGGATATTTTCCTAAATCTGAATTAATCAATTTGCGTAAAATCAATCATTTCCTTCAAGGTCATCCTGACATGAAGCATACACCTGGTGTAGATATGTCTACAGGTTCTTTGGGCCAAGGGATTTCTGCAGCTTGTGGTATGGCATTAGCAGGTAAAATCGATAATGCTGATTATCGTGTGTATTCTATTCTCGGTGATGGAGAACTTGAAGAAGGTCAAGTATGGGAAGCTGCTATGTTTGCAGGCCACTATAAATTAAATAATTTGACTGCCTTTGTAGATTATAATGGCCTACAAATTGATGGTGATATTGAAAAAGTTATGTCCCCATTGCCAATTCCAGATAAATTTAAAGCTTTCAAATGGAATGTTATTGAAGTAAATGGTCACGATATTGACGAATTACATCAAGCCATTGAAGAGGCGAAAGCTTTCACAGATGGTCCTACATGTATCGTAATGCATACTGTAAAAGGTAAAGGTGTTGCAGAAATGGAAGGTCAAGCTGGTTGGCATGGTAAGGCACCTAGTGAAGAACAAGGTGTGGTATTCGTAAATGAAATCATGGGGGTACAATAATGGGTAAAGCAACACGTGAAGCGTACGGTAATGCGCTAGCAAAAATTGGTAAAGAAAATTCTAATATTATTGTTCTTGATGCTGATTTATCAAAATCTACTAAGACTGATACATTTAAGAAGGAGTGTCCAGAACGTTTCTTTAATGTAGGTATTGCTGAACAAAATCTAATCTCTGTAGGTGCCGGTTTAGCTGCAGCAGGTAAGATTCCATTTGTATCTTCCTTCGCTATGTTTGCAACTGGTCGTGCATTTGAACAAATCCGTAATGCTGTATGCTATCCAAAACTTAATGTGAAAGTATGTGCTACACATGCAGGTATTACTGTAGGTGAAGATGGTGCAACTCATCAAAGTTTAGAAGATATCGCATGTATGCGTGTTTTACCAAACATGACTGTTATTGTGCCAGCAGATGAAAAAGAAACAGAATCTGTCATTCAATGGGCAGCTGATTATAATGGTCCAGTTTATGTACGTCTTGGTCGTGCTGGTGTTGATGATGTAACAGCAGAAGGATATACTTTCACACCTGGTAAATCCAATCAATTAAAAGATGGTTCTGATGTGACAATTATCGCTTGTGGTGCTTTAGTAGGCCCTGCAGTTGAGGCAGCTAAACAACTAGAAGGTGAACAAATTTCTGCTCGCGTTATTAATATGGCATCCATTAAACCTATCGATGCTAATGCCATCATTAAAGCCGCTGAAGAAACAGGTGCTATTGTGACTGCTGAAGAACATAATATTTTAGGCGGTTTAGGTTCTGCTGTATCTGAAGTTGTTGTTGCACATAAACCTGTTCCTATGGAATTCGTTGGTGTTCAAGATACATTTGGGGAGAGTGGTACACCAAAAGAATTGATGGCGAAATATGGGTTAACAGCTGAAGATATTGTAAAAGCAGTTAAAAAAGTGGTGACACGTAAATAAAAGGGGAACCAATGATAGAATTTAAGAATGTTAGTAAAGTATATGAAAACGGATCTACTGCACTTGATAATGTGTGCATCACCATTAATGATGGTGAGTTTGTATTGATTTGTGGTCATAGTGGGGCTGGTAAATCTACGTTGTTTAAATTATTAACTCATGAAGTTACACCAGATTCTGGATTAGTTATAGTTGATGAATTTGATGTTACAAAATTGAAACGTAGTAAAATACCAAAATTACGTCGTAAATTAGGCGTAGTATTTCAAGATTTCCGACTATTACCTAACAAAAGCGTAGCTGAAAATATCGCTTTTGCTTTAGAGGTTATCGAGGAGAAACCTAAGGTAATTAAAGAGAAGGTAGCTCACGTTCTTGAATTAGTTGGCTTATCTGATAAGGCGAATGATTTACCAGAGGATTTATCTGGTGGTGAACAGCAACGTGTAGCGATTGCACGGGCTATCGTCAATCGTCCATCTGTATTAATTGCAGATGAACCAACTGGCAATCTTGATCCGAATACGAGTAAAGACATTGTAGATTTGTTCAAGCATATCAATAATTTTGGCACTACTGTAATTATGGTTACCCATAATATGGATATTGTTACCTATTTAAATAAGCGAGTTATCGAATTAAAAGATGGTCGTGTTCTTAGTGATAATATGAGGGGTGCAGAATTTAATGAAGCCTAGAACAATGAAATATTTCTTTAAGGAAGCCTTAAAGTCCATGAAACGCAATGGCCTTATGACATTAGCGTCTATTTCCACTGTAGCATTATCTTTATTTATGCTTGGTGTATTTCTCTGTGGCGTTATCAATCTTAATAACATGGCATCGAGCTTAGAGAATCAAGTGCAGTTAAGTGTGTATTTGAAAGATGGTCTTACTACAGAGCAAATTATGGCTGTTGGTAAGCAAGTGAAAGCAATTCCAAATCTAAAACACTTAGAATTTGTTAATAAAGAACAAGCTATGAAAGAATTTAAGGAGCGCTTGGGGGATCAACAACAATTGGTGAATGCCTTAGGTGGTGTAAATCCATTGCCAAACTCTTATGTTCTTACCTTTGAAAATCCTGAAGATGTTAAATCTACAGCTAAATTAGTAACTACATTCCAAGGCGTAGAAAGTACACATTATGGTCAAGACATCATTGAGGAATTGTTCCGAATTACACAAATTATCCGTATTGGTGGTATCGTACTCATCGGTTTCTTAGCAGCAGCTACATTGTTTATTATTTCTAACACTATTCGTTTAACTGTATTTGCTCGTCGCAAAGAGATTGCGATTATGAAATATGTAGGTGCTACTAATGGCTTTATTCGTTGGCCATTTGTTATCGAAGGCATGTTGTTAGGCTTTATTGGGTCCATTATTGCCGTATTATGCGTGGGTGAGTTCTATCATTTTATTACCATAGAAGTATCCGATTCACTTGCATTCTTCCCATTAGTTCCTATGTTCCCATTCTTCTATCAATTAGTAGCATGCTTAATTGGCGGTGGGATTATCGTAGGCATTATTGGCAGTACCATTTCATTGAAACAATATATGAAAGTATAGTAGAGGGATTATGAGACAGTATACATTTAAAACTCGTCTCGTAGCAGCCCTTCTTTCGGGAGTGGTATTATGCGGGACACCAGCCTATATTATGGCTGAAGATGAAGATTTAACAAATCAATTAGATTCGATTCAACAACAAGTTAACCAGCAAAATGCTGCAAAAGCAGATGCGGAAACTGTGATTGGAAGCGTTTCTGAACAGTTGCGACAAATTGAAGAACAACTTCGTCAAGCGACTGCTGAGTTAGGTACGATTAAAGAGCAGCGTGTAGCTGTAGAAAATGATATTACACTTAATGAACGTCAATTGGCGGAAGCTCAAAAACGATTAGAAGGTCGAGAATCCGTATTTTATAAACGAGTTCGTGATATTTATATCAATGGACGACTTAGTTATCTTGATGTAGTTATTGGATCTAAAGATTTTAGTGATTTCGCTAATCGATTAGAGGTTTTAAAACGAATTATCGATTCTGATATCACCTTGATTAACGAAATTAAAAAAGAGCGTGCTGACATTGAAGCTCATAAACAAAAACTCGAAGCAGATCGTGCTAAGTTGGTTGAATTAGAAAAAGCGGCACTTGCTAAACAGGCTGAAATTGAACAGAAAAAAGCAGAACGCAATGTAGTTCTTCAAAAAGCGCAAAATGATAGAGCAACTGCAATGCAAGCAATTGAAGAACTTAATGCTTCCTCAGCGCAAGTAAGTGCTATGTTGAAAGAACGACAAGCTGCACGTGCTGCCGCAGCTGCGGCAGCGGCGGCGGCAGCGGCTCAATCCTCTGGTGGGCAAGGTGCATCAGATAATTGGGTACAAGGTACAGGACAACTTGGCTGGCCTGTTAGTGGTGAAATCACTTCTCCTTATGGCTATCGTGTTCATCCAATTTGGGGAACTACAATTTATCACTCCGGTATTGATATTGGCGTTGATGAAGGTACACCTGTTCATGCTGCTGATGGTGGCGTCGTAGTTTGGTCTGGATGGATGGGCGGCTATGGTTATGCTGTTGTTATCGATCATGGTAATGGACTTTCTACACTATATGGTCATAACTCTGAGCTCGCTGTAGATGAAGGTCAATCTGTTGCGAAGGGCCAAGTTATTTCTTATGCCGGCAGTACTGGCAATAGTACAGGACCTCATGTTCACTTTGAAGTTCGTGTAAACGGGGATCCAGTAGATCCTATGGGTTATTTATAGAATGAATAATAATTTTAAAAGAATTGGTTTAGCATTAATTAAATATATATTTGCGTCCATCATTATGTTGTGGCTCGTATTTTGGTATATTTCTGGATCGGCTATGGGTTTACCACGATTTGTCGTAACCTATTACATAGCGACTCAGAAATTTATGACACCTGTAAGTAAAGCCACATTGTTTGATGGTATGTTGAAAGGTTTAGTGGCTTCCTTAGGAGAACCTCATAGTGTCTATTTAGACAAGGATGACTTTGAATCTATGAAAGAGCATACCTCTGGCACCTATGCAGGTGTGGGCATGGTTCTTGGACATGGTTCAAAGGGGTTAGAAGCAGTATCCGTGATTGATGATATGCCGGCTTATAAAGCTGGCATCAAAAGCGGTGATCACATCGTATCCATTGATGGCGTAGATACTAATTCTATGACGATTGAAGATGCAGCTTCAAAAATACGTGGTGAAGCTGGTAGCGATGTAACGATTGTGGTTGAACGGGATAATCAATTATTAACGTTTAACGTTACAAGAGAAGAAATCGTATTACCTACAGTAAAAAGTAAGATGTTATCAGACCACATTGGATATATTCGCATCAGTCAATTCGCTGAGCATACAGCAGGTGATTTTAAAACACAATATGAGCAGCTTCTATCCGAAGGTATGACTTCATTAGTTCTAGACTTACGCGATAATCCTGGTGGATTACTTAATAGTGCGCAAGATATTGCTAGTATTATTATGCCAGAAGGTACATTAGTATCTTTCACAACACGAGATGGAAAAACCAAAAATTATGTATCTGATGGAAAAAATCCTGCATTACCTATGGTAGTTCTCATTAATAAAGGTTCTGCTAGTGCATCTGAAATCATTGCTGGCGCTATTCAAGATAGAAAATTAGGTACCATTGTTGGCACTAATAGTTATGGTAAAGGCACTGTTCAAAGTGTATATCCAAATCTAGAGGATGAAGGTATTAAAGTGACTATAGCTAAATACCATACTCCTAATGATCGTGTTATTGATGGAACTGGTATTCAACCAGATGTAGTTCTAGAATTACCAAAGGGAACTACCCCATCTAGTGATATGTCAGATATTCAAATTCAAAAGGCAATAGAACTATTAAAATAGTTTTGCAGAAAAGGATGTAATTATGTTTATAGATCGCGCTCGTGTATTTGTAAAAGCGGGTGATGGCGGAGACGGTATGTCTAGTTTCCGTCGAGAGAAATATGTTCCTAATGGCGGACCAAGCGGTGGCGATGGTGGCCAAGGGGCAGATGTTATTTTAAAAGCAGATAAGAATATTAATACTCTTGTAGATTTTCGTTATAAACGCCAATTTAAAGCGCCAAAGGGTGGTAATGGTGAAAGCGCCAATAAACATGGTCGCGGTGCAGAAGATTTAATTATTCCTGTTCCATTAGGCACCGTTGTTAAGGACGAAGAATCAGGTAAGGTGTTCTGTGACTTAGTTCACGATGGTGATACCTTTATCATCGCTAAAGGCGGTCGTGGTGGACGCGGTAATGCGAGATTTTTATCTAGCTCTAATCGTGCACCTACCTTTGCTGAAAAGGGGGAACCAGGGGAAGAACGCTGGTTACAACTAGAGCTAAAGGTATTGGCTGATGTTGGCTTGCTTGGCTATCCAAGCGTTGGTAAATCAAGTATTCTACGCAAAGTATCTAAAGCACAACCAGAAGTGGCGGCTTATCATTTTACAACATTAACTCCTGTATTGGGTGTTGTAACGCTCCCTGGTGATCGTAGCTTTGTATTGGCTGATATTCCTGGTCTTATTGAAGGGGCTAGTGAAGGTGTAGGCCTTGGTCATAATTTCTTGCGCCATGTAGAACGCACGAATATTCTGATTCACGTTCTAGATGTATCTGGCATGGAAGGTCGTGACCCTAAAGTAGATTTTGATGCTATTAATGATGAGTTGCGTAAATACTCAGAGAAATTAGCTAATAAGAAACAAATCGTGGCACTTAATAAAATAGATCTTGTCTTTGATGATGAAACAATTCCAAATACAAAATCTTATTTTGAAGACAAGGGTTATGAAGTTTTCTTAATCAATGCATTGAGTGGTGAAGGTTTACCTGAGCTAATGGAACGAGCGTATTATTATGTAGAAAATTATGAGCCAGAGGTTGAAGCCACTGATGATACCGTTATGTATGAAGCAAAACCAGATACGGAGTTTGTTATTACACGTGGTGATGATGCTGCTTTCTATATTACGGGTAAACGTATCGAACGACTTGTGGCAATGACCAATCTTGACGATGATCAATCCTTACGTCGATTCCAACGTATTTGGCGTTTTATGGAATTGGATAATAAATTACGTGAAAAAGGATGTCAAGAAGGCGATGAAGTTGTTATTGGTGAACAACGATTCACATTCAGAGACTAGGAGTTATAATGACAGGAAAACAGAAACGGTATTTACGCTCATTAGCTGCAACTATGCCAGCTGTTGTGCAAATTGGTAAAAATGGTCTTGAGGATAGCGTGATTGATAGTGCACGAGCAGCACTGATGGCACGTGAATTAATCAAGGTTAAATTGCTTAATAACAGTCCAGAAGATAAAGCGATTTTTCAAGAATTAGCAGATATGCTTGGTGCTGAGTTAGTACAAGTTATTGGATTCAATGGTGTTCTTTATAAAGCTAAAAAAGAACCAAAAATTATATTACCGAAATAATAGTTATAACCTTTTTCCCTTATAGGAGATGATTGTATGAGAGATGCCATTAAGAATGCTAAACGCATTGTTGTAAAAGTGGGGAGCAGTACATTATGTTACTCAAATGGTCATTTAAATTTAGAACGGATAGAACATTTAGTCCGTCAATTATCAGATCTTGCCAACCAAGGGAAAGAGGTTATTCTTGTTTCATCGGGGGCTACGGGTGCAGGCCTTGCGCCGTTAGGATTTAAAGAAAAACCAAGAGATCTTGTGTTACGTCAAGCATCAGCAGCGGTAGGACAAGGTGTACTCATTCATATGTATGAACGCATGTTTCGAGAGTACGGTAGAACGGTTGCTCAAATATTATTGACGAAGGAGGATAGCACTTCTCGTCATAGCTATTTGAACCTACGAAATACATTACATGCGTTATTACAATTACATGTCATTCCAATCATTAATGAAAATGATGTAGTAGCTATTGAAGAATACAAAATAGGCGATAATGATACATTATCGGCTACTGTAGCAGGGATTGTAGAAGCCGATGTGCTTATTATTTTATCTGATATTGATGGTTTATATACGGCTAATCCAGCTACGGATTCTACAGCTACTTTAATCCACGAAGTTTCTGTAATTACAGATGAAACTTATGAGATCGCTGGTGGTGCAGGTTCAAGTATGGGTACTGGTGGTATGTATACAAAAATTAAGGCTGCCCATATGGCGACTAATTCAGGTATACATATGATTATTGCCAGTGGTGAATCGGATAATTCTTTACGTAAAGTATGTAAAGGTGAGAATATAGGTACATTATTTGTCGCTAATGATCAAGGTGTTTCTCAAAAACATCATTGGGTAGCTTATGGGAAACGCTTAAGTGGAAGCATTACTATAGATGAAGGATGTACGAAAGCCGTATTAAATCACGGAGCTAGTATTTTACCAGCTGGTATTATTGAAGTAGATGGGTCTTTTGAACCTGGTGATACAGTATCAATTATTGCTAAGGGAAAAGAAATCGCTAGAGGATTAGTGAATTATAGTTCTACAGATTTACTTAAGATTAGAGGTCACAATACGCAAGATATAGCTCGTGTATTAGAAATTGATACAACATATGATGAGGTTGTTCACAGAAATAATCTAGTAATTATTCATTGATGAGGTACAGTATGAATTCATATGAAAGTATATTTAAAGAAATGGGTGAATCTGCACGAGCAGCATCTATTGTTTTACAGCAATTACCAGAGAAACGCATCAATGAGGTATTATGTGCTATAGCCGATGCGTTAGTTCAACACAGTGAACAAATTTTAACAGCCAATCACATGGATATGGATTCGGCTCGAGGCGTGGTACCTGATACGATGTTGGATAGATTACTACTATCTAAAGAGCGCATTAATCAAATGGCAGAAGGTGTTCGTCAAGTTAGTCTATTACCATCACCGGTAGGAACCATACTTGAAACTATTAATAGGCCTAACGGACTTCACATTGAAAAGCGTGTCGTACCATTTGGTGTTATAGGTATCATTTTTGAAGCGCGCCCAAATGTTACTGTTGATGCTGGCGCCTTATGCTTTAAAACCGCTAATGCCACTATTCTACGCGGTGGTAAGGAAGCATACCGTACAAATCGCGTCATCGTATCCATTATGCAAGATGTATTAGAAGCCAATGATATACCAAGAGCAGCTATCCAGTTAGTAGAAGTATTAGATCGTGAAGCTGTAAGTGTATTGCTACAACAACGCCGTTATATAGATGTAGTGATTCCACGTGGCGGTGCAGGATTAATACAACGGGTTGTACGTGATAGTATGATACCCGTTATAGAGACGGGAAGCGGTGTCTGTCATACCTATGTTGATGCTGAAGCTAATATTGACATGGCTGTTGATATTGCTGTGAATGCAAAGGTACAACGTCCATCTGTATGTAATTCTATGGAGACTCTATTGGTTCATAAATCTATTGCTCCCAAATTTCTGTTGGCATTAGACTCTAAATTAGAGCCCCATCATGTAACGATTCACGGTACACCAGATGTATTACAGATTGTTAAGGGGATTGCTGTTGATGAGCACTCATTTAGTACAGAATATAATGATTTTGATTTAAATGTAGCTATTGTATCATCTGTGGATGAGGCTATTTCACATATTAATCAATATACGACACATCATTCTGAAGCGATTGTAACAGATAATATGAAAACCGCTCAGCATTTTATGAATCTTATCGATTGTTCTACTGTATATCATAACGCGTCTACACGTTTCACAGATGGTTTTGAATTTGGATTTGGTGCTGAAATTGGCATTAGTACACAAAAACTCCATGCTCGTGGACCAATGGGATTACAAGCATTAACATCCTATAAATATTTTGTATTTGGTACAGGACAAATTCGTTCGTGATGCGTTTATATTATTTGGTACGAGCCTATTATCGTTATATTAAGACCCCAAAAGGTCGTTATGAATGGGTATCGTATGTAAAAGCATTAGCATTATTTATCTTGATTTGTATTATAGTCATAAAGGGTGTGACTTATATATGGTAGAGAAACGGCGGATTGGTATTATAGGCGGAACTTTTAACCCTATCCACTTAGGACATCTAATGATTGCAGAGGTTGCAAGGGAAAGCTTTCATTTAGAAAAGGTTATATTTGTTCCTGCAAGAATACCTCCTCATAAACATAATGATGTTATTGATGCTAAGCATCGTTATGCCATGACGGCTGCGGCGGTAGCAGATAACCCGTATTTTGAAATATCCGATGTGGAAATGCGTCGTGAAGGGCCTTCCTATACAATTGATACTATTCATCATTTCAAAAAAATATATGGAGATTCTGTTTCTTTTTACTTTATTGCTGGTACAGATACAATACGAGATTTACCTAATTGGAAATTTATTGATGAATTATTAGAGCATTGTCATTTTATTGGTGCTATGAGGCCTGATGGATCTCAAGTTGTTGATACAACATTAGAGTTATTAGGTCCCAAAGCTAAGAATAGAATCCATTTAATGAATGTACCAGAAATGAAATTATCTGCTACTTATTTACGAGACCGACTGCGTCATGGCTTGACGGTCAGATATATGTTACCTAAATGTGTAGTTCAATATATTGAAAAATATGATATTTATCGGAAGGAATAATTAAAGGTGGATATACAACAAATTGAAACCGACTTATCTAATAAATTAAGTAAAAAGCGTTTTATACACACCTTAGGTGTTGTAGAGTCAGCGATTTATTTAGCTAAAAAATATGGGGCTAATGTAGAAGACGCTCGGTTAGCAGCGATGTTACATGACTGTGCTAAAGAATTACCATTATTGGAAATGCAAGATTTAGTTGCAGATTTGGCCTGTGATGTTGATATGTTACATAGCGGTGCTTTATTACATGGTTTAGCAGGTATGGTGTTAGCGAATACTCATTATGGTATTACTAATCGACAAGTATTAGAAGCAATACGTGTTCATACAACTGGAAAAGTGGGCATGTCAAAATTGGATAAAGTTATATTTTTAGCTGATTATATTGAGCCTAATCGTAATTTTCCTGGCGTAAACGATATTCGTGCAGCTGCAGAACAGTCTCTTGATGCCGGAGTATTGTGTGGATTTGATATGACCATTCGACATTTAATAGATAGTAATGATACTATTTATCCTCTTACTATTATTAGCCGTAATGATCTTATACAGCATATGAAAAAAGGAGGTGCCTAGAATGGATGAACGTGAAAAAGCGCGGGCTCGTCGCCGTAGAAGACGTCGAGAACGTCAGATGAAAAAAAATAAGCTCCAATGGGGCCGTCTAATCATCGCATTCGTGTTAGCACTTACTGTTATTTGTGGCATCGGTTGGGGTATGTATAGTGGAATCAGCTATGTATATCATCGAGTAACACAAACTGATACTGCAAGTGAGATTGAAGAATCCAGTGAACTTAAGCATACTGATACGGTTAATGTAGAACAGAAAGCATTGGACAAGCCTGTATATGTATTAATTGTAGGGCGAGATAAAAATAATCCGAGTCAAGCTGACTCATTATTCCTCATGTCTATTAATATGAATACTAATACGATGGATATAATTGGTATTCCTAGCAATAGTAAAATTGAAAGTAGAGACCAAAAATCTGCATCTATGTTAAATCAAATGTATGCAGAAGGTAACATTGAACTAACGAAAGCCGTTGTAGAGGATATATTCCATATCAGCATACCTTACTATGTTGTCGTTGATGAGGCAGCTTTCAAAAAAACAAGTGATGTTTTAGGTAGTCAACAGTTTTACGTAGAAAAGAATATGGAACATGTTGATGCTGAAACTGGTAGTAAAGATATAGATTTACGAAGAGGCTATCAAAATTTAGATAGTGATAATGCATTAGCATATTTACGCTACACAGACGAAAATAATGATAATTTTGGACGTGTTCAACGACAAGAACGGTTCTTGAAATTATGGGTTGATCGGGAACAAGATACTTGGTTTATTACAAAAGCTTGGCATATATGGCGCTTATGGAGTCATTATGAAAGTAATATATCTACATGGGATGCTATTAAATTAATGCGTTCTATCGGTCAAATGGATAAAGACCATATTCATTTTTATATTTTGCCTGGTGAAAAAGAAAAAATTAATGACGTCGTGTATTGGCATGTAAATCCAACTGAAGCTCAGCGCTTAGTGGGAATTACAATGGGGACATTGGCACCAGAAGATTTAAGTCAATTTGTTTCTACACCTGAAACTAAAAAAGCACCT
Organism: Veillonella sp. ICM51a; assembly: GCF_000524355.1. Lineage (NCBI taxonomy): Bacteria > Bacillati > Bacillota > Negativicutes > Veillonellales > Veillonellaceae > Veillonella > Veillonella sp. ICM51a. Next base: position 166,457 of record NZ_JAPX01000023.1, on the reverse strand, counting down.
GTTGCTGTAGAATCAGAACAAAGCACACGTGTAAAACCATCAGAACCAGGTTCAGAACCAGAGAAGAAAGAATAATAGGAGATACAATGAAACAAAAAGAAGAAATTAAACAACATGTTTTAGCGCTTGCACAAGCGGCTTATGATAAGAAAGGTCATGATATTGAAATACTTGATTTGGAAGGTGTTTCTATGTTAGGCGATTATTTTATGATTGTAAGCGCCAATAATATTAAACAATCTCAAAGTATTGCAGATGAAATTGAGGATATAGCAGCAGAACAAGGTATGACGGTCCTCCATCGTGAAGGATATCGCGAAGGTGAATGGGTATTATTGGACTTTGGCGATATTATTTGTCACGTGTTTGGTAACGATGAAATTCGTGAATTTTATGGACTAGAAGCCTTATGGAACGATGCTGGACGTGTTCCTTTTGAAGGAGAATAATCTATGGCTAGCGAATTATTGGAAAATACCATTGCTACACTGCGTGTTCTACGCACTAGTGATCATGGCGCTTTCCTTGACGGTCAAACGGGAAATACAAATGATGATATTTTGCTCCATAAGGATCAACAAACCTCACCAGTTGCTATCGGTGATGATGTAGAGGTATTTCTATATCGTGACCCTAAGGGACGTTTGACTGCCTCCATGCGATTGCCTGCTATGAAGGTCGGTCAAATTGGTTATGTTGAGGTTATTAATGTAACCAATTTTGGTTGTTTCGTTGAGGTTGGTACTGAGCGGGGGATTTTTATGCCTCACGCTGAAATGCGTGGCAGACCTCAAGTAGGGGAAAAGGTATGGGTAAAACTATACACTGATAAATCTGGTCGTATGGCCGTTTCTATGGACGTTGATGATGAGATGAGACGCGCCTCTAAAGCTGCTACCGATGCTGTTGTAGGACAACAAGTAAATGGTGCTATTTACAATTTGACTAGTGATGGAGCCTTTTTTATTACTCCTGAGCGATGGATTGCTTTTTTGCATCGTTCAGAAATGACACGCAAATTAAATGTTGGAGAAATGGTAGAGGCTCGTGTTACGTTCAAACGTGAAGATGGTCGTATTAATGTGTCTATGCGTCCTATCAAAGAAAAAGCATTAATTTCTGATGGTCAGATTATAATGGAATACCTATTACAACGAGGCGGTAAAATGCCTTATAGTGATGAATCATCAGCCATGTTGATTAAGGATAAATTTAACATCAGCAAGGCTGCATTCAAACGAGCGTTAGGTCATTTAATGAAATCCCGCCTTGTAGTACAAGAAGATGGTTGGACATTGTTGACAGAAACTGGTAAACAATGGACCCCAAATTCACAAGAGGTCTAAACTATGAAGATTATTGTAGTAGGTGCTGGTAAGGTTGGGTATTCCTTGTGTGAAAGACTGGTGCAAGATGATCATGACGTATATCTTATAGACCGTTCACAGGAGCGTATCCATAATCTTGAAAATACATTGGATGTTAGTTTAGTATGCGGCAATGGTAGCGATATTCAGTTATTGAATGAAATTGACTTATCTGATGTGGGGATGTTTATCTCAGTTACCGATTCTGATGAAGTTAATATGTTATCTTGTGCGGTAGCTAAAATAGCAGGTGTTCCATCTACTGTAGCACGTGTGAGGGATACCAATATCGTTGATCATATGGACGATCATATGAAAGAACGATTAGGTGTTGATTTATTCATTAATCCAGAGATGGTTACGGCGCAAGAATTACTTCATATTATTGAAACACCATCCGCTTTGGACGTAGAAGAATTTGGTCAAGGCGCTGTACGTTTAATGGAATTTAAAATTAATAGTACATTCCCGCTCGTAAATAAACCTTTAAAAGAGTTGACTTTTCCAGAAGGTGTGTTATTGGTTGGCATTTTACGATTAGGTGAAATGATTATACCTCATGGTGAAAGCATACTATTACCTAATGACAGTGTTTTCTTTTTAGGTTTAAAAGATGGTATTAATGAAGTAGAACAAGAATGGTTTTCTAATCATGCAACCTTCCATAAACGGGCTGTTATTGTAGGCGCTGGTTTATTAGGTCGTAATCTAGCTATCTTATTGGAAAAAGCAGGATTTACTGTTAAGGTTATTGAGAAGGATATTGAGCGTTGTGAAGCCTTGGCTGCACAAGTGGATAAAACCATTGTCATCAATGGGGATGGTACGGATTTTGATTTATTAGAAGCCGAAGAAGTAGCCGATAATGATGTTATTATCGTTTTAACAGATGATGATAAATTAAATCTTTTAGTTGCTTTAGTAGGTAAACATATGGGCATACCTAAAACCGTTGTTCGTGTGGGACGTCCTGAATATATTATGCTCATGGAACAAGTCGGTATAGATATTGTATTTTCACCACGTCTAATGACTGCAGGACAAATATTACGATTTGTTCGAAGTGGAGAAGGCGTTGTCTCCATATCTACTTTTGAAGGTGGCAAGGCTGAATCTATAGAGATTCTTATTACAGAACAATCTCCCGTAGCTGGTAAACAACTAAAAGATATTCGGCTACCTGGTAAAGCCTTAGTTGGTGTTATACTCCGCGGTGATGACGCGATTGTTCCACGGGGGAATACAGAGCTGTTAGTGGGGGATCACATTGTACTATTCTCATTGCCTGAATCTGTTACTAAATTATTGAATTATTTAACGTAGGGGTTATATGCGCATACAGATTGTCATGTCCTTGGTAGGCAAATTACTCTATATTTTTGGAGCTTTTCTTGTTATACCATTTATATATAGTATTCTATTTGAAACTGCATATTGGTCCTTTTGTATTACGGCTATATTATCCATACTGCTCGGTGGTCTACTAGTACTTGGTGGAAATAAGAGTAAAACCTTTAGCTTGAGAGATGGTTTCTTAGTGGTTAGCTCAACATGGATTTTAACAATGTTATTGGGGGCGTTTCCCTTTATAATATCTGGTGTATTAGTCAACCCGATGGACGCGCTGTTTGAATCTATGTCAGGTATTACCGCTACTGGTGCTACAGTTATTTCTGATGTTGATAGCATACCTAAGTCTTTCATACTTTGGCGTGGTTTAATGCATTGGATTGGCGGTATGGGAATCATTGTGTTGATTCTATCATTCTTACGTAATCTTGGTGCTGATGCTGCGCATTTTTTCAATGCTGAGGCATCTGTGCCAAAACCAGGTGTAGTGTTACCACGGATTCAATCTATAGCATCGAAATTATGGACATTGTACGTAATATTTACAATCATCTGTTTTATCATGCTCTGCTTAGGTGGTATTGATCCTTTTGATGCATTGAATTATGCATTTTCTATTATTGCTACTGGTGGATTAACGCCAACTACTGCAGGTACTTTTTTATATAGTCAAAATACATATATATGTGTTGTATTTATACTATTTATGATCATTGCAGGTGGCAACTTTGCCGTATATTATAATGTAATTCAAAAGGGATTCTCAGCGTTATTCTCTGATTTTGAAACGCGTATGTATTGGCTTGTATTAGTTATTGGTATTCTTATCACCTTTATATCCTTATATTTTCAATCTAATTCTATGGATATAGGACAAGTTTTTCAAGATGCAGCCTTTACCTTAGTATCAATACAAACGGGCAGTGGTTTTGCCGTATCTGATTACGATCTATGGCCTGCTGCGGCTCAAATGATGTTATTTATAGCCAGTTTTTTTGGAGGGTGTAGTGGATCTACGACCGGTGGCGTTAAGATTATTCGTCTCATTATATTAATTAAGAGTAGTATCATTTATTTGAGAAAAGCCATACATCCAGATATGGTTCAAGTTGTACGAATCAATGGAAAGCCATTACCAGATAAATGGGTGCATATGACGCAACAATTTATATTTCTATATTTAATGATTTATGTTATATCCGTATTTCTTATGACATGTTTTGGTTTATCTACAGGTGATGCACTCCAAATAGTCACCGCATTCCAAAGTAATGTAGGTTTAGCCTTTGGTGGTTATGGACCAACTGATTCTTTTGCATTATTGCCATTAGGTGCAAAAGGTGTGGCTATTGTAGATATGCTATTAGGTCGTTTGGAATTATTTACGATTCTAGTCATGCTTCATCCACAATTCTGGGAAGGGTATTTTATTAAAAAAGATACTACAAAACGATATAGAATTTTATAGAAGTTTATATTGTATACTGCATTAGTTATGGGGGAGGGATTGTGTAATGGAAATAATAAAACGCCCATTAGGCTTGTATAAGGCAAATTGTTATGTATTAAAAAAAGACAATCAATCTCTCATAATTGACCCTGGATTTCATAGTAAACATATAATTGAGATGGTAGGAGATTCTAAACCAATTGCGGTTTTATTAACACATGGTCATTGTGACCATGTGTCGGCTCTTGATGATATTTGTGGACATTATAATATACCTGCATATCTACATGATGGAGATCATGAATTATTGCAATTGATTCGTCGTCGACCAAGTGTATACAAGAAAAAAATGTTCACTCAATGTATTCCTTTGCAAGAAGGTATACTAAATATCGGACCATTTCATATACGGGTGTATCATACACCGGGTCATAGTGCGGGTTCAGTATGTTTTGAAATAGAAGGTCATCTATTTACAGGTGACACTATTTTTAAACAAAATGTGGGGAATAGTGATAACTATAATGGCAATGCTAAAGCTTTACGTAAAAGCTTATGTAAAATAATGGAGTTAGATGATGCATTATTAGTAGAACCTGGACATAGGGAGAGCACTATTTTGGGAGATGAAAAAAACTTCATCAAGAATTTACACATATAGTGTTGACAAAAACTCTGATAACAGATATACTAAGCAAGTACTTTGGATACGGCCCCGTGGTGTAGCGGTTAACATGTCGCCCTGTCACGGCGAAGATCGTCAGTTCAAATCTGATCGGGGTCGCCATTCATGCCTCGGTAGCTCAGTCGGTAGAGCAACGGACTGAAAATCCGTGTGTCGACAGTTCGATTCTGTCCTGAGGCACCATGTACATGCGGGAATAGCTCAGCGGTAGAGCACCGCCTTGCCAAGGCGGGGGTCGCGAGTTCGAATCTCGTTTCCCGCTCCACTAATTTTATATGGCGGCATAGCCAAGCGGTAAGGCAGAGGTCTGCAAAACCTTTATTCCCCAGTTCGATTCTGGGTGCCGCCTCCACAAAATCGTTACCCATGCCGGGGTGGCGGAACAGGCAGACGCAACGGACTTAAAATCCGTCGGTTAGAAATAACCGTACCGGTTCGATTCCGGTCCTCGGCACCATTAGACTAACTTCGGTTAGTCTTTTTTTGTATATAATTTTAACTGTATTTACGCGTAGGTATATAACGTGAGTAAACCGAATCTGTTGATTAGTGAATGTCTTTGCGGTGTTTGTTGCCGTTATGATGGTGTCCATAACAAAATAGACTGTTTGGAAGAGCTTAAGAGTCTCTATAATCTTATACCAGTATGTCCTGAGGTACTGGGTGGGCTTTTAACACCAAGACCCCCAGCGGAGCGGATAGGTAATCGAGTCCAAACGAGAAATGGTATAGATGTTACAGAACAATTTAAACGTGGTGCAGAATTAGCTTTAGCAATTGCTATAGATAAAAATTGTTTGTGTGCTTTACTAAAGGCTAAGAGTCCAAGCTGTGGATATGGTGAAATATATGACGGTACATTTACTAGAACCCTCGTAAATGGGGTTGGTGTCACGTCTGAGTTTTTATTACAACATAATATACAAATATATACGGAAAAGAATGTACAGGATCTTATAAAGCACAATAGCGACGATTGATATGTATCAATCGTCGCTATTGTTGCATTAGTGTATGTTATTGACCTGCATTAACTGGGTCATTTGTTAATGGCTGTTCACCTAATAGTGTTGTTAAATTGTGTAAATTAAATCGATAAGCACTATTACTAAAGTCTCTTGTTTTATCGTAACGACTGTTTGGTGCATGCATGAGACCAACTAATGTATCGTACAATAAATCATTTGTGAAATATTGATGTTCATGACTATCGAGTGCTGATACCGTTTGAGGATATGCTGCACGATATTGAGGCGATAAGTACATCCAGAATGGAATGTGAGTCATCACAAAATCAAAGGTGTCTGGATTGTGGGACTTGTCAACGCTTTCACCATGATCAGAGAAGTAAACCATAGCTTGAAGATTTAAATTATCTTTACCATAGGTGTAGATTTGTTGTAACAACCAATCTGTATAGAGCTGACTATTAGCATAAGCCTCGATACCTTCAGGATTGGGACCTTTTTTCCATTTACTGAATTCATGCGGATAGCGGTCATTATAATAAATATGACTGCCCATAATATGAATTACGATAAAATTATTTTTACTTGGATCAGCTGTTTTTAACAATGGCAATAATGCTTCATCATATAAATCAGAGAAGCCATAGGATTCGTGAGCCCACTTTGTAGTATCCGCCGTTTTAGCCATCAAAGAAATAGCTGTATCGTATTCGCCAAATACGCCTTGGTTACTGAACCACGATGTGGTGTAACCTGCTTTTTTAGCTACATCCAAAATATTAGCAGAATCTAAGAATGGTCGGTCGTTATATTGATTGCGCTCTGAAAGGGCACGTTCTAAGGTTGGTACTGTTTGTACGTAGGAAGAGTATGCATGATTAAAGAAGATAAAATCTTTATTGTGATCGCGCATATCCTCTTGCCAAGGCGTGTCATCGTATTGGAATTTTGGATTGTAGACCTTCATATAGTCACGGGAACTGGATTCGCCGATAACGAGAATGATAGTTCCAGGCGCTTTAGTAGGTGTCGTATCCTTTGTATCCAAATTGAATGAATCAAATACAAGATGGTGATTATCGTTGTATTGTTGCATTTCTTTAACATAATTACCAGCAGCCGTCCAATTGGCTACGATGCATGTTTGAGGAAATAAGAAGAATGGTACATATACGATAAATGCTACCATGGATGCGATGAGTACACCTAATCGCAAAGGCCGTGTTGTATTAAAATCGACAACTCGTTTCATACCTAGGTTGCACCAATATAGGAAGAGTGTCCATAAAATGAGGCCTATGACGATAGCAATAAGGCCGGGAATACCAGCAGCATTTTTTAAGAATCCAAAGGCTTCTTCAGGATTTGTCATGTATACGGCCAATAGGCTTGCTGGTGTTAAACAGTGCCAGGTGGTTATATAATAACCAATTTGTAATAATGGAATAAGACTAAGGAACGAAGAGAATAAAGCTAGTATAGCTGATGTTAATTTCTGTAGACGTCCCGTTTGGGATACCAAATATTGGATACCTGAAAGCCCCATAAATAGAAGTAAGCCGAATAGAAAATCATTGGCAAATTCATAGAAATATAGAGGTTTTACATAAGACCAATGAAATAATAATGGAAATGTGAGTCCCCATAGTAAGCCTACTAAACCATATCCTAAGAACGCACGATGAAATACGGTACAACTCATAAAGTATTGGAATAAAAACATACCAACCATGGTCGGTACCGCAAGGATTGTAATATCCTCTACATCGAGTCCTAATGTGATAGGTTCATAAATAAAAAATAGTGCAATGTAGAGCACTATGCCTATAATGCCAAAGCGCAAAATAGGATTTTGAATCAATGATTTCATTGATGACAACATAATGTATCCTTTCTAAAGGAGATTACAACAAATATATAATTTTCTTCACATTATAAGATAACAAAGAATACTAAAAAATACAATTATATATGGTGAACGTAGAAGAAATTTTCGATTTACGATATAATTATATAGTTATGAAATAGTATCGTTAAGGAATGGGGATTCATGGGGGACTATAATTATAAATTGGATGTATTCGAGGGACCTCTCGATTTACTTTTACATTTAATTGAAAAACATAAAATTGAAATCACGGATATCCCAATCGTTGAAATTACAAGCCAATATTTAGAATACTTAGATAATTGGAATCATTTTGATATCCATTATAGTAGTGAATTCCTTGTAATGGCATCTACATTATTACAAATTAAGTCCCGTATGCTATTACCTAAGGTTGAACCGGAACCAGATGAAAGCGAAGATCCACGAGATGAATTAGTGGCTAAGTTAGTAGAGTTTAAAAAGATAAAAGATTTTACTCAGCTATTAATGGAAAAAGCATCGGTTGAGTCGAATGTGTTTAGTCGCCCTGAGGAAACGAGTGTATTAGGTTTAGATAGTTATTATAATTTAGAACTATCTAAATTATATGATATATTCTATTCTGTATTACATAAGACCGTTGAATCTGAAGATGAACAACAGGTTCGTCAAGTAACTGTTGAGAAAGATGCATATAGCTTAGAGGATATGATCGTATCCTTAGCGAGTCGTGCAAGGCGTGGTGAACGATTGGCGTTTCGTGAGCTACTTGTTGCTATAGAATCTAAAAGTGGTATGGTAACTATATTCATGGCTGTACTAGAACTTTTAAAACAACAAGAATTAGTCATGTTTTACGAAAATGATGATATTATTTTTACCGCACCTATCATTGGTGAACGGGATGTACAAGTAGAGGAGGAGTAGCATGGGCATATCAGATTTAGAAGCGGTATTGTTTTCTGCGGCTAAACCTATTTCTATTGATGTCATTCAAGATATATTTAAGCTTTCAAAACAAGATAGCTTGACATTGATAGATTACTTAGCATCTGATTTAGAATCCCATAAACGCGGTATTCGCGTGCGAATCTCTGCTGCTGGTGTGGAACTGGTAAGTGCACCAGAATCGGCTATGTATATTGGTCATATACGTAAAAAAGAGGATAAATTATCTAATGCAGCTATGGAAACACTAGCGGTTATTGCATATAAACAACCAATTACAAAAGCTGAAATTGAAGAGGTACGCGGTGTTAATAGCGACAAGGTAATTAAACAATTATTGTCTCGCTCATTAATTGCTGAGTTGGGTCATAAGGATACGGTAGGTCGCCCTATTCTGTATGGCACAACTGATGAATTTCTGCGAAGTACAGGTGTTACTTCAATTGATGATTTGCACAAAGAGCTAGATACTGCAGAGTCTGATATGTCAGGTGTATCAATAGACAGTGTGAAAGATGAAAGCTTAATAGAATCTCCTAATGAGGATGGAACAGAGAACATATAGAAAAGGATATAATATGGAACGATTACAAAAATTTATCGCCAGCTGTGGTGTAGCTTCTCGTCGTAAGGCAGAAGAATTAATTGCGTCTGGTAAGGTACGTGTCAATGGCCGTAAAGTGACGGAACTGGGGGTTAAGGTTGATCCTATGAAAGATAAGGTCATGGTTGATGGACAATTATTAGCCGTGGAAAAACCTGTGTATTATTTAATGAATAAACCGAAAGGTGTTATTACATCTGTTACAGACCCACAAGGACGAGAAACTGTAATGGATTATATTAAAAATGAAAAACGCCGTATCTATCCAATTGGACGACTTGATTTACATACGGAAGGTTTATTGCTTTTAACAAATGATGGAGAACTAGCTCAGAACCTTACACATCCATCTAAAGGCGTTGAAAAGACATATGAAGTTCGTATTAAGGGGCGTGTAAATGATACAGATTTACAGGTTATCGCCGATGGTGTGCCTCTTGAAGATGGTGTGACAGCACCTGCTACACTTGTAGATTTAGGATTTGATGACCACAATGGGGTTCACGAAGTAGAAATTACTATTCATGAAGGTCGTAATAGACAAGTACGTCGTATGTTTGAACATTTTGGTTACCGAATTCATAATTTAAAACGTATTGCTTATGGTGGATTAACATTAAGTGGTGTTAAGCGCGGTGGTGTTCGTCAATTGACACAACGTGAAGTAAGTGCACTTAAAGCGCTAGGAGCTTCTAAATGAAGCGCGTCGTTGTAATCGGAGGTGGTGCAGCAGGGCTAATGGCTGCTGTCATTGCTGGTCGAGAAGGGGCAAAGGTAACGCTTCTCGAAAAAATGAACTATGTTGGTAAAAAGATGGGCATTACCGGCAAAGGACGCTGCAATATTACGAATGCTTGTGATATGTCTGATTTTATTAAAAATACACCGGGCAATGGTAAGTTTTTATATGGTGCTTACGAGCGCTTTACCAATGAAGATTTGTTGCAGTTATTACACGACGCTGGTTTAGAAACTAAGGTAGAGCGAGGTGGCCGCGTATTTCCAGCTTCAGATTCTGCACTGGATGTACGAAATACCTTTATGAAGCTTATGAAACACTATGGTGTAGATGTTCATCTTGAGGAACCAGTTAAGAAACTTTTGGTTGATGATGGTGTTGTCACCGGTGTTGTGACAGACAAAGAAACCTATCACGCTGATGCCGTGGTTATTGCTACGGGAGGTAAATCATATCCTGCTACCGGTTCTACTGGTGATGGATATATGTTGGCGGCTCAAGTAGGCCATAAGATTACCGATATCCGTCCATCTTTAGTACCGATTGTAACGGAAGAGTCCTGGGTAAAAGATTTAATGGGGCTTAGCCTACGGAATGTTGAATTGTCTGTAGTTGCTAAGAATAAGGTACAAGCCAAGATGTTTGGGGAAATGATGTTTACCCATTTTGGCATTACCGGTCCTATCGTTTTATCCCTTAGTCATACGGTGGGAAAATTGATGCGCAAAAAAAATATCGGCACTATAGGTTTAGATATCAATTTAAAACCTGCATTATCTCCAGAGATATTAGATAAACGATTACAAAAAGATTTTGATCTCTATTCTAAGAAACAATTAATTAATGGGATGAAAGATTTGTTACCAAGTCGATTAATACCATTAATTATTGAATTGGCCGGTATTGATCCACAAAAACCGATTAATCAGATTTCAAAGGAAGAACGACAACAAATCGGTTATATGTTGCAACATATGCCTCTTACCGTGAAAGGATTACGTCCTGTAGAAGAGGCAATTGTTACTGCTGGTGGTATTTCTCTTAAAGAATTTAATCCTAAAACTATGGAATCTAAGTTGGTTAAAGGTTTATATGGTGCAGGTGAAGTATTGGATATTGATGCTTTTACAGGTGGATATAATCTACAGGCTGCCTTTTCTACAGGATATGTAGCAGCTATGCATATAACTCACCCTGAGGCGTTTTAATAGAGACATTTTACGCTGTATGATTAAATAGTATATTTTATATAATTTGTGAAAGTGATACAGGGACTTATGAATACACATAAAATTGCCGTTGCTGTTGACGGCCCAGCAGGCGCTGGAAAATCATCTATTTCTAAAATAGTGGCAAAAAAACTGGGGTATCTTTATATCGATACAGGTGCTATGTACCGTTCTGTTACATGGGCTGTATTGCATAATCATATTGATGTAAATAATCAAAAGGCAGTGGAAGCATTATTACCAGAATTAGATCTTACTATGGAGGCCAGTGATGATTCATGTAAGGTTTTTATTGCTGGTCAAGATGTGACTGATTTTATTAGAACGCCACAAGTGAACAATGCTGTATCTATAGTGGCTTCATATAAAGGGGTGCGTCAATATTTGGTTGAACGACAACGACTTATGGCAGAAGCTGGTGGCGTTATATTGGATGGACGTGATATTGGTTCCGTTGTATTACCTAATGCGGAATTAAAAATATATCTAACCGCTTCTGTAGAGGCTCGTGCTATGCGCCGGTACTTAGAAGTGAAGGGTACAGTTAACGAACAAACTTTAGAGGATATTAAAGACAGTGTTATGCAACGTGATGATATGGATAAGAATCGAAAGGAATCTCCATTGATTCAGGTAGAGGATGCTGTATTGGTCGATTCTAGCGAAATGACATTTGATGAAACTGTAGAACATATATTACATCTAGTACAGGAGCGAATCTAAATGAACAAATTTTCTACATGGCTTTGGCGAACTGCCTTTTGGTTGCGCTATAAAGTCGGCTATGGATTAAAGGTTTATGGTCGCGATAATTTCCCTATGGAAGGTCCGGTTATTGTGGTGCCAAATCATTTAAGTAATAACGATCCACCTATTTGTGGCTATGCATTGCCTAGGCACGTACACTTTATGGCAAAACAGGAATTATTTGTAAATCCAATTTCAAGATTTTTTTGTACCTGGCTTGGTGCATTCCCTTTAAATCGTGGAGCTATAGATAAAATAGCAATTCGTCATGCTTTAGGACTATTAAAGAATAATAAAGTATTAGGAATTTTTGCAGAAGGTAATCGTCAAAAGAATGGAAAATTAGGACGCTTTCACGATGGGGCCGCATCCATTGCGTTGCGTACAGGAATTGGTATTACCCCAGTTGCCATTATCGGTTCTCATAATATGAAGAGAAACCAAGTTGCTTGCATCATTGGTAAACAGGTACCTGTTAGTAAAGCTAAACCGACACCTGAGGCTATTAAAGAGGTTAATGATTGCGTAAAGGGTGAAATTCAACGCATGATTGATTCCTATCATAAAAATCGCATAGAGGAGACGTTATGGAAATAATTTTAGCTGAAAATCATGGCTTTTGTTATGGCGTAAAACGAGCTGTTGAAATGGCTAATGAAGCTGCTGATAGCGATGGTAAAAGCTATACATTGGGTCCTATCATTCATAACCCACAAGTAGTTGGTCGTTTAGAGAGTAAAGGTGTTAGCCCGATTCAAGAGGTGTCGGATATTGATGAGGGAACTATGATTATTCGGTCTCATGGTGTGGGCCCTGCAATATACGAAGAAGCAGAAGAGAAAGGCTTAAACATTTTGGATGCCACTTGTCCACATGTGAAAAAAGCTCAACAAGATGCAAAATCTGTTATCGAAGATGGTATGACACTGGTTATATTGGGCGAAAAAAACCATCCTGAGGTTAAAAGTATTAATTTATGGGCGAATAACAAAGGAATAATCATCGAAGATGAAGAATCCGCCAAAAATCTACAAGTTGTTGAAAAAATGGGTGTAGTTGTTCAAACGACCTTTTCACAATTCAAATTTAACAGTATAATAGAGATATTAGAGAAAAAATCTAAGAATCTTAAGATTTTCAAAACGATATGCAATGCAACTCAGGAGCGTCAGAATTCTGCCGTTGAATTAGCTCGTAACGTAGATCTTATGATTGTGATAGGTGGTAAGAACAGCGGCAATACGAATCGATTGGCAGAGGTTTGTCGAGACGTTGGATGTACAACATATCACATTGAAACTTCTACTGAATTACAACTGGAATGGTTTAACCGAGTACAGACGGTAGGAGTAACAGCAGGAGCATCGACTCCCGACTGGATTATTAAGGAGGTCATTGAGACAATGAAAGATTTTGCAGAATTATTAGCAGCAGAAGGTCAAGAAGAATTTAAGAAAGGAAACGTTGTAGAAGGTCAAGTAGTACAAGTTGAAGATGAACGCGCATGGGTATCTTTTGGCTACAAAACTGAAGCAATTTTGAATAGAACTGAAATTTCTTATCCAGCACCAAACTCTGCCAAAGATGTGTTGAAAAATGGTGATGAAATTAAAGCAGTTATCATGAACCACATCAAAGAAGATAATCCTATTTATCTTTCCATGACTCGTTTGGCTAAAGATGAAGATTGGCAATATGTTATCGAAGCTCAAGAAAAAGACGAACCTATCGTATGTAAAGGTATCGATGCTATCCCAGCTGGCTTGGTGGTAACAGTAAAATCCCTTCGTGGTTTCATTCCATTGTCCCAAGGTGATGTGCATTTCGTAAAATCTTTGGACAACTTGGTTGGTACTGAATTTGAAGCAAAAGTTCTTGAAATCGACGAAAAGAAAAACCGTTTGGTTCTTTCTCGCCGTGCAGTACTTGAAGTGGAACGTCAAGCAAAATTAGCTGAAGCATTGAAAAATATCAACGTTGGTGAAAACTATAAAGGTATCGTTCGTAAAATCATGCCTTATGGTGCATTCGTAGATATCGGTGGTATTGAAGGTTTACTTCATATTTCCGACATTTCTTGGCAAAAAATTAAAAAAGTGGAAGATGTTCTTTCCGTTGGCCAAGAAATCGAAGTTAAATTACAATCCTTCGACCCTGAAAGCAACAAATTATCCTTGTCCTTAAAAGCTTTAACTAAGAGCCCATGGGATGTTGCTGAAGAAACTTTACACGTTGGTGATGTAATCACTGGTAAAGTTGTTCGTTTGGTAGCTTACGGTGCATTTGTAGCTGTTAACGATGATATTCAAGGTTTACTTCACATTTCTCAAATTACAAAACAACGTAATGCTAAAGTTGAAGATTACTTGAACCGTGGTCAAGAAGTTGAAGTTAAAATCATTTCTCTTAACAAAGATGAAAAGAAATTGGGCTTGGCTTTGACTGAGTTGATGGAAGCAAAAGAAACAGAAGAAGACGCTGAATAATTCAGAATCTTTTAATGAGGCTAATCAAGGTTTTCCTTGATTAGCCTTTTTGCGTACATTCCCTTTAATATGATAAAATGAAGTGATGTATATAGATAATAAAAGAGGTGAAAGTATGGCAAAACCATTAGTGGCCGTAGTTGGTCGTCCAAATGTAGGTAAATCTACATTATTTAATGCCATTGTTAATAAACGAATTTCTATCGTCGAGGATATACCTGGCGTTACACGAGATAGAATTTACTTCGATGCAGAATGGCTTAATCGTGAGTTTACAATGATTGATACAGGTGGTATCGAGTTTGTAACAGAGAACAGCCATGTTATTCCTAAAATGATGCGTTTACAAGCTGAACTCGCTATTGAAGAAGCTGATGTAATCCTCTTTGTGGTTGATGGCAAGCAAGGTATTGTACCGGCTGATGAAGAAGTGGCCAATATTTTACGTACTAGTGGAAAACCAGTAGTCCTTGTAGTGAATAAAATTGACAGTGTAAATCAAGAACCTAATATTTATGAGTTTTATAATTTGGGACTTGGTGATCCAATTGGCATTTCTGCAAAGAATTTAATGAATCTAGGTGATTTATTAGATGATACGGTTAAACATTTCCCACCTGTAGGAACTAATGTAGATGAGGAAGATACCATTCATGTGGCCATCATTGGTCGTCCTAATGTAGGTAAATCATCTTTGACTAATGCACTGTTAGGTCAAGATCGCGTTATCGTTTCCGATGTAGCTGGCACTACTCGGGACTCTATTGATACGCACTGGACACATGGGGATCAAAAATTCGTACTCATCGATACGGCAGGGATGAGACGTAAATCCAAGATTGATGAAGCTGTTGAACGTTACAGCATTGTTCGCTCTCTTCGTTCCGTTGATCGCTCTGATATTGTTGTACTTGTATTAGATGGCGTTGATGGCGTTACAGAACAAGATAAAAAAATTGCCGGTTATGCGTATGAAGCCGGTAAGGGCGTTATTATTGTAGTTAATAAGTGGGATCTTGTAGAAAAAGATGATAAAACTACATTGAGATATACTGAAGACATTTATGATGAATTAGGATTCTTGCAATTTGCACCAATTCTATTTGCTTCTGCATTGACAAAACAACGTATTCATCGTTTAGCTGATATGCTTAAATTCGTATCAGAACAACAATATCGTCGTGTTTCTACTGGTACATTAAATCAATTACTACAAGATGCTCAAACTGTAAATCCAGTTCCATCCCGTAATGGTAGAATTCCAAAAATTTACTATATGACACAAGCCAGTGTTAAACCGCCTACCTTTATTCTTTTTGTAAATGAACCCGAATTAATTCATTTCTCGTATATGCGTTTCTTGGAAAATCGTTTACGTGAAAGTTTTGGTTTTGAAGGGACTCCAATTCGATTAATTCTTCGCGGTAAAAAACGTGAAGATGAAGAGTAATAAGTACAAAGGGTAAGGGTGAGAGTTGTGAATGATTTTATGCCTATTATAGGGTATGCGTTATTAGCCTATGTAATCGGTTCAATTCCTAGCGGACTCATTATTGGTAAATTATTTTTCAATACAGATGTCCGTCTATATGGATCCAAAAATATAGGTGCTACAAATACATATCGTGTTATTGGTTTAAAGGCAGCGCT
Source organism: Veillonella sp. ICM51a (assembly GCF_000524355.1). Classification (NCBI taxonomy): domain Bacteria; kingdom Bacillati; phylum Bacillota; class Negativicutes; order Veillonellales; family Veillonellaceae; genus Veillonella; species Veillonella sp. ICM51a. The sequence continues at coordinate 150,364 of NZ_JAPX01000023.1, read as the reverse complement.
TCCTGTATTTTTCTGTGATGCGTTAAAGGGCGCCATTGGGGTATTTTTGTTTTCCCATTTAAATCCCATGTACATGATTCTAGGTGGTATTTTGGCCATGGTTGGACACAATTGGTCAGTATTTCTTGGCTTTAAAGGTGGCCGTGGTGTTGCAACTGGTTTGGGGGTACTCATTGCATTATCTCCAATAGTTGCAGTTATTTGTTTTGCTATTTGGGGCATCATTGTATATTTCACTAAATTAGTCTCTCTAGGTTCTATAGTAGCGGCTGCGCTTGTTCCTGTATTGATGTATGTAATGGGTGAATCCTGGTGGTTTGTAGGATTTGGTGCGCTAGCTGCATTGTTTGTTATCATACGTCATCGAGAAAATATTTCTCGTTTACTAGCTGGTAAAGAATTAAAGGTAGAACGCGTTAAAAAAGGAGAGTAATATGAAAGTTTGCATCGTCGGATCTGGTAGTTGGGGGACAGCTCTTGCTATTAAATCTGTAGTGGCCGGAAATGATACAACCTTATATTGCAGACGTTCAGAGTTTAAGGATGAACTTATTAAGTACAGGGAAAATAAGTCATATTTAGCTGGTGTTATATTGCCTGATGAACTCATCATTAGTTCTGATTTACAAACATCTATTGAGCAGGCTGATATTGTATTGATTGTTACACCATCTATTCATGTGCGCACAGCTTTACAGAATTTAAAAAGATATGCTCACAAAGATCAAATATACGTGTTATGCTCTAAAGGTGTAGAACGGGAAAGTGGTAAGTTATTGACTACAGTCATGAAGGAGGAATTATCCTCTGTCGGATGCCATTTAACTGTTTTATCCGGTCCTAATCACGCTGAGGAAATTGGTAGAAACTTACCTGCTGCAGCCGTAGTAGGTACGACATCTATGGACATAGGTAAAAAGGTACAACAGGCATTACACAGTAAAGAATTTCGTATATATACGAGTGACGATTATATTGGTGTTGAATTAGCAGGAGCTACTAAAAATGTAATAGCCTTGGCTGCTGGTATAGTTGATGGATTGTCTCTTGGAGATAATTGTAAGGCTTTATTACTAACTCGTGGTCTACATGAAATGACTCGATTTGGTTTAGCTCTCGGTGCAAGAAAAGAAACTTATGCAGGCTTAGCTGGTATGGGGGATTTAATCGCTACTTGTATGAGCCAGCATAGTCGTAACCGTGCTGCAGGACAACAGCTAGCAGATGGTAAAACAATGGACTACATTATGAATCATACGAATATGGTGGTAGAAGGCTTTTTTGCAACATCTATTATTCGTGATATGGCTATAAAACACCATGTAGAAATGCCTATCACACAATCACTATATGAGGTATTATATGAAGAGAAGTCCCCTCAATTAGCATTGCAAGAATTGATGGGCCGAGATAGTAAAATCGAAGTATCATAATTGTAAAAGATACTTTTATTTTAGGTATTTATATACTATAATTAATGAGTATAATCTAGTGAGGATTGTATGCGAATTATCGGAGGCACTGCAAAGGGCCATACTATAAAAGCTCCGAAGGGGATGGATACACGTCCCACCTTGGATCGTGTTCGTGAAAGTATCTTCAACGTATTAGCGCATCGCGGTATATTTGGTACTCGTGTATTAGATTTATTTTCTGGTACTGGTGCAGTTGCCATTGAAGCGCTCAGTCGTGGAGCTGAATCAGCGATTGCTGTTGATTATCGAACTGGTAAATTAATTCGAGAGAATGCGGAACATTGTCGTGTGTTGGATCGAATTCAAATCATACCTAAGAAACTTTCACAATTGAAACATTTTATAGGTGACCAGCAGTTCGATTATATTTTTTCTGATCCACCATATGAAAATGGCTTTATACAGGAGACTATTGATTTTGTTGTGGCTAATGATGCATTAGCTGATGATGGTGTTTTAGTCTTGGAACATCATAAAGATGAGGCTTTCACCATGCCACCAGAATGGGAATGTATAAAGGAACAAAAATTTGGTTACACCCTTGTTTCATATTTTGTGAAACATAGTGAAAGGAGTTAGACCCTTGCGGATAGGAGTTTGCCCAGGAAGTTTTGACCCCGTTACAAATGGTCACGTTGACATTTTTGAGCGCGGTAGTCGTCTCGTAGACAAGTTGATTATCGCTGTAAGTTCAAATCCTAATAAGAATTCATTGTTTACTATGGAAGAACGCGTTGAGATGATTCGCAATGCGGTTAAGCATATTCCTAATGTAGAAATCGACTGTACAGGTGGATTGCTCATCGATTATGTTAAATCCAAAAATGCAAGTATTATTATTCGTGGGCTTAGAGCTCTTAGTGATTTTGAATATGAATTTCAACGTGCTCTATTTGCAAAATACTTGGATGATGATATTGAAACCGTGTTTATTATGACCAATAATAAATATTCTTTTGTAAGCTCAACAGGGATTCGTGAGTTAGCTAAATTTGGTGGTAAGTTAGATGGACTTGTTCCTGACGATGTAAAGATAAAATTAGAAAAACGTTTTAACATCGATGGTAATAAATAATAGGAGTGAATTGTATGAAAACAGAAAAATTACTTGAAGATTTAGAGGTTCTTATTGAATCTAGCAGCCGTATTCCTATGACTACAAAACGCATGGTTGAAGAAGATGAAATTATGCGTATTATCGATGCAATTCAAGAATCTTTACCACTTGAGCTCGATGAATCTCGTCGTATTGTGGCCGAAAAAGATAAAGTATTGGCTGATGCTCAACGTCAAGCTGAAACATTAATCGATCAAGCTAAAGATTACATTGCTAAATTGACTGCTGAAAGTGAACTTGTTAAGCAAGCACAAGAACAAGCTAATCAAATTATCAATGCTGCAAACCAATCTTCTGAAGAGTTAAAATCTAGCTCTATTCAATATGCTGGTGATGTATTGAAATATGTAGAAAACAATTTAGAAAAAACGTTGGAAAGCCTTCGTCAAAACCGCGAAAGCTTGCAACAAAGTGAACAAAAAACTGATAATCAATAATATATTGTAATCAGTACAGATAATGCTAATGATTGCAGAGAAAACCCCCGATAGGTATCTATCGGGGGTTTTGTTATTCCTCATACATAGGTGGTTTTTCTGGTTCAACAATCATTGTTTGATGAGTGTTAAAAATCACAAATCCTAAAGGTGATTTAGGTGGTTTTTTGATATTTTTTATATATGTATAGTCTACAGGAACCTTTGATGAATGACGGGCCTTGCTAAAATAGGCAGCATATTTTGCTACTTGTGAAATGAGCATATCATCAGGTTCATGATTCGTACGTAAAATAAGATGGGAACCTTGAATATCCTGTGTATGAAACCACAGATCATTTGGTTTTGCAAAACGATGAGTTAAGTATTCATTTTGCTGGTTATTTCGTCCGATATAAAGCTCGCCTTCTGGGATTTCAAGATGAATGTAATTCGATTTTCCCAATTTATAGGAGAGAGGTTTTTTAGATTTCTTAATAATGCCTGCATCCATACATTCATGGCGTATTTCTTCTAGTGATTCTCTAGTTGTGGCTAAAGATAAACTGTATAAGATTGTTCTATAATATTCTAATTTTATCGTACTTTGGTCTAGTTGGTATTGGCCACTAATAATCCGATTCTTTAATTTTGTATATAGTTTGTAATACCATTGTCCATTTTCCACAATGGTCAATTCAGGTTTTAAGGGAATTGTTATAGTTTCTGCTGATTCTGAAAGTAAATTTTGTACGTCAATAGAAGATTGATAGTGAGCTTGTATATGACTATTAATCATCAAAAGATCACCATATAATTTATAGGTTTCCATCTTTTTAGTATCATCTAGTTCATCTTTAATCTTTTTGTGACGTAACTCTTCTTTTTTTATAGCATTAGCTATAATACGCTCCAATTCCTTGTCAGCCGTATGAATTGAACCAGTGTCAGCGATAGACTGTTCTATTGCTTTTGAGATGGTTGGATACGTTTCTATTAATGTACAATCCGTTTCCATTGGAAATGGCATATATATTTTTTTACCATTTTCATTTTTATAGACATATAATTGATTAGCGTTTAATAATTTTTCTTTTAAAGTTTCTAGAGCCCCTGATAATTTTTGAATTGCATCATCTGATAAGGCTTTTAGTTCTTCGGTGCCATCAAAATTAGATAATGTTAGAACATAATCTAATAGTGATTTACCAAATCCATTAAAGACAGAGCGTATAGTATTAGTGACTGTACCAGAGCCAAAGGATGTAAGAATATTTAATATTTCTTCCTCATTAAAATCTAGTAAAGATACACGATTAGAATTAGGTGGTAATTCATATGCCATCTTAGGACCTACTGAACGTTCTCTGTTCATTATTGGTGATACATGAATAATAGATTCTAAAATGATATCATTTTGCACAAAGATACAGTTAGAATATTTCCCCATAAGTTCAATATATATCGATGTTGAGGTGATGGAACCATCCATTTCAAGCTTATCAATATGGATACAGAGGATACGATCTCCGTTAATTTGTTCTACAGATGTAATACGACTGCCCTCTATATGTTTGCGTAGAAACATACATAATGAACTAGGTTCTTTGGGTAAATCTTGGATAGGTTTACATATATATATTGCGGGATTGGCACCTACAGTTATCATCAGATTTACGTCTTGATTAGCATTACGTACTTTAAAAAGTAATGAGTGTTTATCTACTTGATAAAGTTTTTGTATTTGTCCACTCTGTAGGCTTTCATTTAATTCTCTTGCCAATACAGACATGGTTAATCCGTCTAAATTCATGGTGATCCTTTCATTTGGTAACTCACAATGTATAGTTTAGTATAACATAGATAATTAATAGATATCTTTAAAATTCGTGATACAATATATAAAAAGGAGGTTCTTCCATGAATAGCATGACGGGATTTGGGCGAGCAACTCAAATTGTAGATGGTTTACAATGTATCATAGAAATTAAATCTGTTAATTCTAGATTTTTAGATCTCAACATACGAAGTCCTAAACAAGTTAATTCTGTAGAGCATAGTATCCGTAAATGTATACAAAAAACAATACATCGAGGTAAAGTTGATGTGTTTGTAACATTGCAGGATGTAGCGGATAGAGAAAAACAGTTCATAATAAATAGTTCTTTAAAACATCAAATTCAAGACTTACTGGTATCAGAAGGATTTTATAGGGAGCCTCAAGAGGTACCTTTATCGGCAGTGATGGCCATATCCAATGATTGGGTACAAATTCAAGATTCTGAAGTTACAGAAGATGTACTTCAGTCTTTAGTTACTGATACTACAACTAATGCACTTAATGCATTAGTCAGTATGCGACAATCTGAGGGGATTCATATTCAACAAGATTTGTTACACCGGCTTTCACAAATGACAAATATTATAGAAGACATTAACAGTCATAAAGCCGATGCTGTTATTGCTTATAAAGAAAATTTGCGAACTAAAATGATGGACTATGTGGAAGGTCTTGACATTACTGCCAATGAAGATCGTTTACTACAAGAAGTTGCTATTATGGCTGACAAAACTGATATTACGGAAGAGATTGTCCGATTTAGGTCTCATGTGGTACAATTAACAAATACACTTAAGATGGATGAACCGATTGGTCGTAAGTTAGATTTTATCATTCAAGAGATGAATCGTGAGGTTAATACGATTGGCTCAAAAGCGATGGATATAACACTGACAGACTATGTGGTACAATTAAAATGTGAATTAGAAAAAGTTAGAGAACAAGTACAGAATATTGAGTAAGGAGGTCTATTTATGAGTATCCAATTACTAAACATTGGTTTTGGTAATATGGTTTCTGCTAATCGCGTTATCGCTATTATTAGTCCTGAATCTGCACCTATTAAACGCATGGTTCAAGATGCAAGAGATAAAAGTCTCCTCATAGATGCAACCTATGGACGTAAAACTCGGGCTGTGCTCGTTATGGATAGTGGGCAAATCGTTTTGTCAGCTATTCAACCTGAAACGGTGGCACATCGTATTGTGCAACACGAAGTCGATGAAGATACTGTAGAAGCTTAGGAGTTAATATGGCAGATCGAGGTTTATTAATTGTTATCTCCGGCCCATCTGGTGCAGGCAAGGGAACGATTTGTTCTAATATACGAGGTGAAATGCCTAATCTTGTATATTCTGTATCTATGACCACACGTGAACCGCGGGTTGGAGAAAAGGAAGGAATTAATTATTTCTTCCGCACAAAAGAAGAATTTGAATCATTATTGTCAGAAGATGCATTTTTAGAGTATGCTAAGGTATATGATAATTATTATGGTACTCCAAAACAACATGTGATGAATTTGTTGGATGAAGGGAAGAGTGTACTTCTTGAAATCGATATTCAAGGTGCTATGCAAGTTAAAGAGCGATTTAGTGATGCCGTATTTATTTATATTGTGCCACCGTCTTTAACCGAATTATCTGAACGTCTTCATAATCGAGGAACTGATGCAAAAGAGGTTATCGATAAGCGTTTATCATTGGCATGTTCTGAGTTAGCATTAGCTCATCGTTATGATTATATTGTGGTCAATGATGATTTAGAGGATGCGTCTTTAAAGGTTGCTTCTATATTGCGTGCTGAAGCTTGTAAAATCAGTCGTAATAAAGAGCAAATTCAATATATTTATAAGCAATATCAAGAGTCTAAGGAGAAGTGATAGTATGATGGTAAAACCTCCATTGAAAGCATTGGAAAAACGTGTAGATAGTAAATATACATTGGTAACGCTAGCAGCTAAACGCGCTCGCGAGTTGACCGATGGTGAAGAATGTCTTGCTACAGATATTCATAATACAGATAAACCTGTATCTTTAGCATTCTATGAGATTGCTGAAGGTGAAGTAACATATAAACGCACTAAAGAAGGTATTAAATAATTTTACTCAAAATTCCTTGTACATTTTGTACAAGGAATTTTTAAAAGGAGAATTATGAAAGGGAAACATATTATCGTAGGTGTTTCAGCAGGTATTGCTGCATATAAAGCAATTGAAGTGGTAAGTCGTTTGCGAAAAGCTGGGGCAGAGGTCAAAGTAGTAATGACGAAAAATGCTACTCATATTGCGACACCTATGACATTTGGTGAAATTAGTGGTCATCCTGTAGCTGTTGATATGTGGGAAGAAATCCACGATTGGAATGTAGAACATATTGCTCTTGCAACCTGGGCTGATGCCTATATTGTGGTACCAGCTACAGCTAATGTAATTGGTAAAATACGAGCTGGTATTGCCGATGATATGCTCACTACAACAATTATGGCAACGCCAGCACCTAAATTTTTATGTCCTGCCATGAATACAGAGATGTTCAATAATCCTATTGTACAGAGAAATTTAAAGGATTTATCATCTTTGGGATACCATATTATGCAACCCGATGCTGGTTGGCTAGCTTGTGGCGTAACAGGTGTGGGTAGACTACCAGCACCAGAAGAGATTGTTAATTGGTTGACAGAAGAATTACATTCTCTAGATGGGACTGGTAAATTAGCTGGTAAGACTATTCTTGTTACAGCTGGTGGGACACAAGAAAATATTGACCCTGTTAGATATATAGGTAACAGATCTAGTGGGAAGATGGGATATGCCATTGCGGCTGCTGCTGTTAAGGAAAAGGCTCGCGTAATTCTAGTGAGTGCCCCTACATCATTAGAAATTCCTAAAGGTGTTGAATATGTGCCTGTAGATTCTGCGGAATCTATGCAGGAGGCTGTTAATTCCTATTACGAATCAACAGATGTGGTTATAATGGCTGCTGCTGTTTCAGATTTTAGGGTGGCTAATAAAGCGCCTCAAAAAATCAAAAAAATGGAATCTATGACTTTAGAGCTCGTAAAGAATCCAGATATACTTAAAGAACTGGGAGAGCATAAAACCCATCAATTACTGGTTGGTTTTGCTGCAGAAACAGAACATGTTGTAGATTACGGCATGGATAAAGTACGTCGCAAAAACCTTGATATGTTAGTAGCTAATGATGTAAGCAAATCAAATGCTGGGTTTAATGTAGATACGAATGAAGGCTATTTTTTATATCCTAATAAAGAGCCTAAAATAATGCCAAATATGCAAAAATCAGAATTAGCTAGATACATTATTGGAGAAGTTATTGAATTGTTAGCTGTAAAATAGCTTATGTAATGTTGTCGTTGTGGGTGTAGTCGCATTACCATTGGCTATGGCGTTTGCTATAGCTAGTGGAGTTACACCGCAAGCTGGTATATATACTGCTATTATTGATGAGCATAGCTAAACTAGGCAATGTGATTAGATATATATCAGCGCCTGTTATCATAAAGTGAATTAACTTGATTTTTCTACAAAAATGGTATACAATTTATATCGTAATTTAACTCATCAAGAGTAGTGGAGGGAAAGGCCCGTTGAAGCTACAGCAACCCTTTTTAAAAGAAGGTGCTAATTCCAACAGTCATGGACTGATAGATGGGTCTCCCTCATGAGAGACCATGAGGGATTTTTTTATTATAGGAGGCAAAAATGGCAGAAAAACATATGTTTTTTACTTCTGAATCCGTTACGGAAGGCCATCCAGATAAAATAGCTGACCAAATTTCTGATGCTGTTTTGGATGCGATTATTGAAAAAGATCCAAAGGCTCGTGTAGCTTGTGAAACACTTGTGACTACAGGTTTAGTCCATGTCGTAGGGGAAATCTCTACAAGCACATATGTTGATATTCCTCGTGTAGTACGTGATACAATTCGAGAAATTGGTTATACTCGTGCAAAATATGGTTTCGATTGTGACACTTGTGGTGTGTTAGTATCTATTGATGAACAATCTGCAGATATCGCTATGGGTGTAGACGAAGCATTAGAATCTAAAGATGGTAATAGCGAAATCAATGATAAAATTGGCGCTGGTGACCAAGGCATGATGTTTGGTTACGCAACAAACGAAACACCTGAATATATGCCTATGCCAATTTCTTTAGCACATCGTTTATCCCGTCGTTTAGCAGAAGTTCGTAAGAACGGCACATTAACATATCTTCGTCCAGATGGTAAAACACAAGTTACTGTAGAATATGTTGACAATCAACCTAAACGTATTGATACAATCGTTATTTCTACGCAACATAGCCCAGAAGTAACACAAGAGCAAATTAAAAATGATTTGAAACGCTATGTTATCGATGCAGCACTTCCTGCAGAATTCATCGATGAAAACACTAAATTCTTCATTAATCCTACAGGTCGTTTCGTTATCGGCGGTCCTCATGGTGATGCTGGTTTAACAGGTCGTAAAATCATCGTTGATACGTATGGTGGTATGGCTCGTCATGGTGGCGGTGCTTTCTCTGGTAAGGATCCTTCCAAGGTTGACCGTTCCGCAGCATATGCAGCTCGTTACGTAGCTAAAAATGTTGTAGCTGCAGGTCTCGCAGATAAATGCGAAGTACAAGTAGCGTATGCGATTGGTGTTGCAAAACCTGTATCCATTTTAGTTGATACATTTGGTACTGCTAAGATTGCAGAAGAAAAAATTCAAGAATTAGTAAGCAAACATTTCGACTTGCGCCCAGCAGGTATCATTGAAATGCTTGATTTATTAAAGCCTCATTATCGTAAGACGGCTGCGTATGGTCACTTTGGTAGAACTGATGTTGATCTTCCATGGGAACGCACTGATAAAGCTGATATTTTACGTCACGAAGCTGGCTTATAATAGTAAAGACTTAGTAGACTTGTCTACTAAGTCTTTTTTTATCTCCTTTAGGATATGTTATAATAATTAGATTAGAGGAGGTGAACTAATGCGCGTAGCAAGTATTATTATTAATAGACCTGCCAAACAATTACATAAACCGTTAAGCTATTTGTTACCAGAGAAATTTGGTGATGTGAAAGCAGGGACTCGTGTATTAGTTCCCTTAGGTGGTAGTCGTGAAGAGGGCATCGTTATTGGGTATGAAGAACTATTAGAGAAACCAACATTTACTTTGCGTTCTATAATAGATATTCTTGATAGTGATCCTTGGTTTACTCGGGAAATGATGGATACGGCACAGAAAATAAGTCGTTATTTTTTGTGTTCCTTTGGAGATGCTTTACGTCTTTTTACTGTGCATAAAACATTAAAATCTTACGATGCACCAAAAGAAGAATGGCTCGTTGTAACGCCAGAGTTTAAGATTGATCAATTAAGTTCTAAGAAGCGCAAGCAGCGTGAATTGGCTAACTATCTCATCGAGGTAGGTGGGGCTCCTAAATCTTTATTAAGAGCCAAAGGCTATTCTTATATGGTTATTAAACAGGTCGGTGAAGAGCATGGCATTCATATTGAAGAACGCTTTAAAGATACAAAAACTTCTTTTACCGAATTGCTTAGTGGTGAAGAAACAATTCCGTTAACTGAAGCACAACAAATTGTATATGAACCGATTAAGCAGATGATGGATCTTGAATCGTATAATACATTCCTTTTGCATGGTGTAACTGGTAGTGGTAAAACACAAATTTATTTAAAAGCTGCTGCTCGTTGTATAGGAAAAGGTAAAACCGCCATTATTCTGGTTCCTGAAATTATATTAACCGATCAGATTGTTCGTCGTTTTGTTTCTACCTTTGGTGATGAAGTTGTTGTTTTCCATAGTAAACTAACCATTAGTGAGCGAAATAATAACTGGGAACGTATACGAAGGAAGGATAGCCATATCATTATTGGCGCTCGTTCTGCCGTTTTCGCGCCTGCTGAAGATATTGGGCTTATTGTATTAGATGAAGAACATGATACATCTTATAAACAGGAAGATATGATTCGTTATAATGCAAAAAATGTTGCATTATGGAGAGGTATGGCTCATGATTGTCCTGTTATTTTAGGCTCTGCTACACCTGCTATCACATCGTATTACAAGGCTTTACAAGGACAATATAAGCTGTTAGAGTTGCCAACCCGTATCTTTGATCAACCGATGCCACATGTTCAAATTGTAGATATGAAAGAAGAAATGATTCGTGGCAACTACTCGGTGTTCTCCGATGCTATGACACATCTTATTGAGCGTACATTAGCGGATGGAAATCAGATGATTATTCTTTTAAATCGTCGTGGCTACAGCACATTTGTCATGTGTCGTGATTGTGGTGAAACGATTATGTGTCCTCATTGTGAGGTTGCTATGGTGTACCATCAAGCTGGTGAAGAGTTGCGGTGTCACTATTGTGAGCACCATGAACCAATTCCTTCAGTATGCCCTAAATGTCATAGTAAAAGAATTAAATTCTTTGGTTCTGGCACACAAAAAGTTGAAGAAGAATTACGCCGACATTTTAAAGGCGCTCGTATTGCGCGTTTAGATCAAGATGTAACTAAGCATAAGGAGATGGGCGAAGAAATTCTTCAAGATTTTGGTAACCATAAATATGATATTTTATTAGGGACCCAAATGGTTTCAAAAGGGCATGATTTTAAGGATGTAACAGCTGTAGGTATATTGACGGCTGATTCTGTCTTAAATATACCTGTTTATTCAGCATCTGAACGTGCATTTGATCTACTAACGCAAACATCAGGACGAGCGGGTCGTGGTGATAAGGTTGGCAGTGTTGTTATACAAACATATAATCCTTTAAATTATGCTATAATAAAGAGTAAGGCTCATGATTATTTGGGCTTTTACAATGAAGAAATAGTAAATCGTAAGGACTTAGGGTATCCACCATTTCGCGAAATGATTTATATGGTTATAAGACATGGGAAGGAAGAAATGGCTGAATCGATTGCTCAAAAAATTGTAGATGATTTGGAAACAAATTTTAAGTCACAATCGATTGATGTTAATGGTCCTTATGAAGCAGGCATTAAAAAGATTCGCGATATGTATCGTTTATCGATTATGATTCGCGGAGAAAATTTAGATGCCGTAAAAGATTATATATATAATTCTTGGATTTTTACACAAGAAGGTCTACTTATCGATGTAGACCCTATTTGATAAGAGGAGTATATGGCAGTACTTGAAGTAGTAAAAGCGGGACATCCCATATTAAAAGAGGTTGCAGAACCTGTAGAACATGTAAATAAAAAAATGCGTGCTTTAATAGAAGATATGGCCGACACAATGTATAAAACGGAAGGTGTTGGATTGGCAGCACCGCAGGTTAATGTATCCAAACGTATTATAGTTGTTGATGATCATGCTGGTAGTGGATTAATAGCGCTTATCAACCCTGAAATTATTCATGGTGAAGGAAGTCAAATTGGGCTAGAAGGCTGTTTAAGTGTACCAGGTTATTTCGGAGATGTGGAACGTTTTGAAAAGGTTACCGTAAAAGGTATTGATCCACATAATAAAAAAGTTATGATTAAAGCTGAAGGTTTTTTGGCTAGAATTTTTCAACATGAAATAGATCATTTAGAAGGTCATTTGTTTATTGAAAAAGCTACAAACTTACGCCGTATTGCAGATCATCCGGAGGAAAAGGAAATTGTCTAACAATAATCCATTACGCATAGTATTTATGGGCACGCCAGATTTTTCTGTTCCTACGTTACGCGCATTAGTTAAGGCTGGTCACTCTATAGTAGGTGTATATTGCCAACCTGATAAACAAAAGGGACGTGGCAAGCAGATTCAAATGCCACCAGTTAAAGAAGCTGCGTTATCTTTGGATTTGCCCGTGTATCAACCTATAACATTACGTGATGATGCTGTTCAAAAGGAATTGATTGATCTTGCACCAGACGTTATCGTCGTAATTGCTTACGGTAAGATTTTGCCACCATGGCTTATTCGTTTGCCTAAATATGGATGTATTAATATCCATGCATCTATATTGCCAAAATATAGGGGGGCAGCACCTATCCATTATGCTATTTTAAATGGTGATACTAAAACAGGGGTTACCATTATGCATATGGATGATGGTTTAGATACAGGGGATATTATCGATATTGCAGAAATTGATATACTTCCAAACGAAACAACAGGCGCTTTATTTGAGCGCATTGCTGAATTAGGGGCTCGCACTATTTCTCCTGTATTAGATAAATGGGTGAAAGGTGAAATTACAGCTACCCCTCAAGATGACGCTTTAGCAAGCCATACTTCTAAGATTACAAAAGAAATGGGGCTTATTGATTGGCATCAACCGGCACATAAGATTGTCAACTTGATTCGTGGTTTAAATCCAGCACCTGGATGTTATTCTTTCTTACAGGGGAAACGGTTAAAGATTTGGTCTGCTCAAATAGTTGAGATTACATCTGTAAACAATAAGATGGCCACAATTTTTGTAAATAACAATGAGATTTCTGTAGAATTTGCACCTCCTGGAACTATAGTGCATTCAGCAAAGGGACTTGTTGTGTCGACTGGTGATCAAGGTTTTATTCTCCTTACAGAGGTACAACCAGAAAATAAAAAGCGTATTAGTGCTCAAGATTTTATTAATGGTCACCAAATTAAAGGTGGTATTGCATTTGACGAAGTGTAATATATATTACAAAAGATACCCATTATATTTAAAATTATCGGCTCTATCTTGTTTATTCATTTCAATAATCATCGGCTTTTCAATGTATATAGTTTGGCCAGGATTAGAAAGAATATCATACAACTTAGCTTTTATTAGTGAAAGTATAGGTGGACTCTTAATATTAGGTATTTGGGGACTTTGGTTTGTTCTAGCTATTGCTTCTCTAGGTTTTAGATATATTCATCCTATAGTTTTACGAATAGCTAATCGATTTATTTATTTACTTTTCCCATTATCATTAGGGCTAGGAAAGGCTTTCATAGGCATACAAAAAGATGAATTACGTCAAGCTATGATTGATTTAATTAATCATCTAGTGGTTATGAATTTATATAAAGTACCTCCTGAACGCATTCTTCTATTAACACCTCATTGTCTTCAAGAGAACACCTGTATTCATAAGGTGACACATGATGTATACAACTGTAAGCAATGTGGTCGCTGTCAGGTAGGAGGGTTATTGAAAATCGCAAAGGAATATGGTTGTCAATTTATAGTTGTCACTGGTGGTACATTGGCACGTATGAAGGTTAAAGAAGCAAAACCTAAAGCGATTATTGCTATAGCTTGTGAACGAGATCTTGCAAGTGGTATGGCTGATGTATTTCCTATTCCTGTTATCGGAGTATTAAATGAACGCCCTAATGGACCTTGTTGTAATACGACTGTTGATATTAACAAGGTACGAGATGCTGTAGAGTTACTGATTGATAAGGATAACTATGAACGAAATTGCTAAAAACGGACAAAAACAGAATATACGATTATTGGCTGTAAAGGCATTATCTGATATCAATCGTAAGGGTGCCTATGCTAATATTGTTTTACAGGACTATATCTCAAAATATAATCTAACTGACTTAGACAGACGCTTCTTTACAGAACTTGTATACGGTGTGGTACGTAGACGCAATTATTTAGATGCTATTATCGTACATTTTGCCAAACGTCCTATAAAAAAATTGTCCTCTATGGTGGTAGAAATTTTACGACTAGGTATATATCAGATTATCTATATGGATAAGGTACCGGAAAGTGCAGCAGTTAATGAATCAGTTAAATTAGCGAAGAAATTAACACGAGGTCTATCTGGCTTCGTAAATGCCATATTGAGATCCGTTATACGAGAACAAGATAGTATTGGTATTGAAGATTTAGCAGCTAATGATATAGAAGCTATTTCTTTTATTTACAATATTCCTCTTTGGCTTATCAATTTATGGATACGTGAGTTTGGTCGTGACAAAACAGAAGATTTATGTGCATGGTTTAATGAACAGCCTAAATTGACGGCACGTATTAACACGATTCTTATTGATATTCCACAATGTTTAACTATGTTAAATGAACAAGGCTGGGCTGTTACACAGGATTCTGATTACGAGGATATTATTTATATTAATAGACATCGTGGTAGCCTTGAAAAATCTGAGGCATTTATAAAAGGTTATATTACATTTATGGATAAGGCATCTATGCTAGTAGCACATCTCGTAAATCCGCAACCTGGTGAGCGTATATTAGATTGCTGTGCTGCTCCAGGTGGTAAATCCATGTACATGGCAACTTTAATGGATAATGTAGGTTCATTAATGTGTTGTGATATACATGAACATAAGATTGAACTCATGAATTCAAATGCTGAACGATTGGGTGCTTCTATTGTGCATACAAAAGTACAGGATGCCACAAAGCTACCAGATTCATGGAACTCGTATTTTGATCGTGTGCTGGTAGATGCACCTTGCTCTGGGTTAGGTATTCTTCAAAAGAAACTAGATATGCGTTGGCGAAAACAGGAATCGATACTTTCAGAATTACCATCTTTACAGTTAGCCATTTTAGAACGCGCTGCTATGACTGTTAAAGAAAAAGGCTATTTAATATATTCCACTTGTACATTAAACTACAAGGAAAACGAAGAGGTAGTTGAATCATTTTTACAGAAACATAAGGAGTTTTCTATTATTCCTGTGGTGGAGGATTTCCCACTTAAGTCAAATAGTGGTATGATTACAACATATCCACCAACAGATGATATGGATGGTTTCTTTATGGTTAAAATGCAACGTATTTCTTAACTAAGTTGTTAGCTTTGAATGGGAGCACTCATGATTGAATTGTTGGGTAAATCGTTAGTTGAATTGCAAGCGTTATTTGAGGAACATAAAATTCAAAAATTTCGTGCGAAACAATTGATTGATTACATATATCATCGTCATATTTTTGTATTTCAAGATATGACACAATTCCCTAAGACCTTGAGAGATTGGTTGGATTCTAATTGCATAGTATCGATTCCTAAAGTGATTACTCAATCTGTATCACCCGACGGAAAAACACAGAAATTATTATTGGAACTTGATGATCACAGCAGAATTGAAGCCGTTCTAATGGAGCAACATTATGGTAACTCTGTATGTGTTTCCTCCCAAGTAGGATGTGCTATGGGCTGTGTTTTTTGCGCATCTACACAGGGGGGATTATTTAGAGATTTATCGGTTCCTGAAATTGTAGGTCAAGTTGTTCTCTTTAGTGCTTTAAAACAAGAAGATATTCACTCTTTAGTTGTCATGGGTGCTGGTGAACCATTACAAAATTATGACAATGTATTGCAGGCGTTAAAACTTATTCACGACCCTATGACATTTGATATTAGTTATAGAAAAATGACTATTTCTACCTGTGGTTGGGTTCCTAATATTTATAAATTGGCAGATGAGGATCTTCCTATTACATTAGCGTTATCTTTACATGCTACAACAGATGAAACACGTCGTAAGATTATGCCTGTTGGATCTCGATACAAATTAGGCGAGGTTTTAGATGCTGTAAAATATTATTATGAAAAAACACAGCGACGTATAACATTTGAATATATTTTAATAGATTCAATTAATGTATCGTTAGAGGAAGCTCATGAGTTAGGAAACATTGGCAAGGCATTTCCTAATTGTCATGTCAATCTTATTCCTGTAAATGGGAATGAACATATTAATTTGTATAAACCTTCTAGTAAACATATGAACATATTTAAGGATATTGTCGCTTCTTATGGTGTTTCTGTTACAATTCGTAAAGAAATGGGCGATGCTATTCAAGCCGCATGTGGACAATTAAAAGTAGCCCACGGTCGGAAAGAGGAGATTCATGAATAATATCGTAGGTTTAAGTAAAATTGGATTAGTCAGAAAACAGAATGAAGATCGCTTTTTTATTAGTGATAATATTTGTGCTGTTACTGACGGCATGGGAGGCTATAGAGGTGGAGAAATCGCCAGCACCTATGCTGTTGATGAAATAAAAGAATATTTACAATCTACTCCTACCATTAATGAAACGTCCTTAGTTGATGCTATATTACATGCGAATACACGCATAGTTAATCGTGTGGCACGAGAGGAACGGCTTAGTGGAATGGGAACTACTGCTGTTGTGGTTGCTAAGGTAGATGATAATCTACTTTGGGCTAGTGTCGGCGACAGTAGACTCTATATTTATAGAAATGATGAATTGACGCAAATTACCACGGATCACTCTATGGTTCAACAGTTATTAGATGCTGGTGAAATTACAAAAGAAGAGATGATTGTACACCCGCAACGTAATTTATTAACTAGAGCCGTCGGTGTTGAAGAAGATTTACATGTCGATAGTGGTACACTACCTGTAAAATCCGGTGATCGAATTCTATTATGTACAGATGGATTATCTGGGTATATTAGCGATGAAAGAATACGAGAAGTATTACATCATATTGATGATAATACAGAGGTATTAAATACATTGATTGCTGATGTATATGATGCTGGTGCCGGTGATAATGTTACCATTATAGTAGGAACTATCTAATCTAGATATGGAGAGTTATAAATATTATGAAGATTAAAGATACATTGCTGGATAATCGCTATCGTATCCTGACCAAGATTGGTGTTGGCGGAATGGCCGACGTATATAAAGGTGAAGATACTTTATTAGGCCGTCCAGTAGCCATAAAAATTTTACATTCAAACTTTGCTAGTGACGATGAATTTGTAAGTCGATTTAAACGAGAAGCGCAGGCTGCAGGCAAGTTAAATCATCCTAATATCGTGAATATGTATGATGTGGGCTATGATCAAGGCATGCATTATATCATTATGGAATATGTAGACGGAGAAACACTTAAAGAATATATTACCCGTCATCATCGATTATCCATTGACGAAGCAGTTAAGATTACTATTGCTATCGGTGAGGGCTTAGAACATGCCCATGCAATGGGAATTGTTCATTGCGATATCAAACCACATAATGTAATTATTACAAATACAGGTCGTGTAAAGGTGACTGATTTTGGTATTGCACGTGCTATGAATACCACTAACACTGTTATGTACACAAATTCTATAATGGGGTCTGCTCATTATCTTTCACCAGAACAAGCTAGTGGAAAACCTGTCGATGGAAATACAGATATTTATTCCTTAGGTGTCGTTTTATATGAAATGTTAACTGGCAAGGTCCCTTTTGAAGGGGAAACACCAATTGCAGTAGCATTAAAACATGTACGAGAAAAGGTCATTCCACCTACAAGATATAATCCTTCGATACCACCATTGTTAGAAGCGGTTGTGATGAAAGCATTAGCTAAAAATCCTGCTGATCGATTTGATTCCATATCTGAAATGATGGGGGACTTACGTTTATCTCAAGGCTTTACGATGGGAAAAACACAACGTCATGAACCATACGATTTTGCGACACAAATGATTCCGGCTGTAGATCCAGATACATTAGATGATTTCAGTGATATCGATGATCCTACGCCTAATGAGGAAAAAAAGAAATCTATGCTTAGTAAGATTGCATCTATACCACAAAAATATATAGTTCTTGGTGCTGCCGTTATTTTCTTGATTGCATTTTTAGGTGCATTCTTGAGTTATGGTAATTTTTGGAGTAATACCACTGTTGATGTACCAAATGTAGTAGGTAAACAAGTCTCTGTGGCCAAAAATATTTTGGAAGATAAACACTTACGAGTATCGACAAGTGAGGTAACTAATACAGATGTTCCAGCAGGACAAGTTATTTCTCAAAGCCCTGGTGCTGGGGAAAAAGTTAAGGAACAGCGTACTATACATTTAGTCGTATCTAAAGGTGTTGGTGATATTACAGTTCCTGATCTTTCTGGTTTGACTGTAGATCAAGCGCGTCAACGTCTTAAAGATTTAGGCTTAGTTGTAGGTAAAATCTCACAAGGATCTGTTGAAGGAAAACCTGATAATGTTATAGTTGCACAAAGTCCTTCTGGTGATTCTAAGGTATCCAAAGGCACTACTGTTGATTTAGTTGTAAATAAAGCACAAGCTAAGAAGGTTAAAATGCCAGATCTCGTTGGTATGACCTTGAAAGATGCTCGCCAAGTATTGAGTTCTAACAATATTGGTGTTAATCAGATTGCTGGTTCAGTAGATGATAAATCAATTGTTACAGAACAAAGTATAAAAGCTGGTGAAGAGGTTTCTGAAGGTAGTAGCTTGAACTTAGCTACTGAATTAAAGGGAGATTCTTCCAAAAAAGACGACTCTAAGCAAAGCTCTTCTAATAGAACGAAAGGGACTGTAGATATAACTGTACCGTCTGGTTCTAAAAATCAAGAAGTCAAAATTGTCGTAAAGGATGATGATGGATCTTCCGTTATATACGATGATACAAATAAACCTGGTGACCGTATCGTAAAAAATGTATCTGGTGTGGGCAATGTTCGAATACAGGTGTACCTAAATGGTGCATTAGTTCAAGATACTGCGTTGTAGAGGCCGTATGAGTACAGGTATTGTAATTAAAAATATGAATGGTTACTTTTATATTCAAGATGAATTTGGAACCATTCATGAATGTAAGGTGCGGGGACGTATTAAAAAGTCGAAATATAGTTTGCTTGTAGGTGATCGTGTAGAGTTTTCAGAAGACGGATTCGTTGAGACTATCTTGCCACGTCACAATTCAATGATACGTCCTGCTGTCGCTAATATCGACCAAGTTATCCTTGTTGTTGCTTCTCATAATCCTGACATTAATGAGTTATTACTCGATAAAATGTTAGTAATGATTGAACATGCTGATATACCGGTCATTTTATGCATAAATAAGTACGATGTCGGTGATGCATCGACAGATATATTAATCGATAAGTACAAATCGATTGGATATCATGTTATCACTACATCTGCCATAAATCATATTGGTATTGATGAATTACGCAATCATTTGCAACACAAGATTACTGCTTTTGCAGGACCTTCCGGTGTTGGTAAAAGTAGCCTCTTAAATGCAGTGGATGAAAAATTTGCATTCCAGACGGGTGAGATAAGCGATAAGATTAAACGTGGGAAGCATACAACACGTCATGCCTCATTGTTTAGTTTAAATGCTGATTCATTTATCATGGATACACCTGGCTTTAGTTCTATTGAATTTACTGATATTACATTAGAACGATTACCTACACTATTCCCTGAATTTTCTGATTATGTAGAAGCTTGTAAATTTAATCCTTGTTATCATGAGCATGAACCGATTTGTGGTATCAAGGCGGCTTTGGCAAATCATAAAATTTTTGAAAGTCGCTATGATGCGTACACGAATATTCGAAAAGATATACAAAACCAAAGAAAGAGGTTTTAAAATGATTAAAATAGCTCCATCTATGTTATCCGCAGATTTTTCAATATTGCGTGATGAAATTAAAAGTGTTGAACTTGCTGGTGCTGATTATCTTCATATCGATGTTATGGATGGACATTTCGTGCCTAACCTTACATTTGGTGCACCCATTGTAAAAGCTATCCGCCCACATACTGCATTGCCTTTTGATGTACATTTGATGGTCACTAATCCGGCTGATTATGTTGAAGAATATGCAAAAATTGGTGTTGAGTACTTTACCTTTCATCAAGAAACAGTTCCTCATATGCACCGATTGATACAGCAGATTAAATCCGCTGGTATGAAAGCAGGGGTTGCGCTCAACCCAGGGACACCAGTTTCGATGTTAGAAGATGTGGCCAGAGACTTGGATATGATTTTAATCATGTCCGTCAATCCAGGATTTGGAGGACAATCCTTTATTCCACGGGCTGTAGAAAAAGTAAAACAAGCGAAACTTTTATTGGATTCAGCTGGTAATAATGATGCTGTTATAGAGGTTGATGGTGGTATTAACGACATTACTTGCATTCCAATTAAGGATGCAGGTGCCACTATGTTAGTTGCTGGATCTGCTGTATTTGGGGCTCCTGATAGAGCGAAGATGATCGAAGCAATACGTAATAACTAATATAAAATATATCTAGATTCGAGTAAAAATCATAAGTCTTTTGTTGTAGATATATACTATGATATAAAGAGTCAGTAATTCTTTTATAATTACTGACTCTTTACTTGCTTTTAGAATATTTTTTTGTTAAAATTACTAGGTATGAAAAATATGCACGTCAGTGGACTTCGGTACTGTGCCTAATTTTGGGTGACCCGAAGGATGAAGCGGCGGAGGTTAATTAACAGGAGGTGCCACAATGGCAGTTGTATCAATGAAACAATTATTAGAGGCTGGTGTACACTTTGGTCATCAGACTAGAAGATGGAACCCTAAAATGGCGAAATTCATCTTCACTGAACGCAATGGTATTTATATCATTGACTTGTCTAAAACAGTTAAAAAAGTAGAAGAAGCTTACAATTTCTTACGTGAAGTTGCTTCCCAAGGCGAAGTAATCTTGTTCGTAGGTACTAAAAAACAAGCTCAAGAAGCTATTAAAGAAGAAGCTATCCGTGCTAACATGTTCTTCGTTAACGAACGTTGGTTGGGCGGTATGTTGACTAACTTCAAAACAATTGAAACTCGTATTAAACGTTTAAAACAATTGGAAGCTATGGCAGAAGATGGTACTTTCGAAGTATTGCCTAAAAAAGAAGTTATCGGTCTTCGTCATGAAATGGAAAAATTGGAAAAATATCTTGGCGGTATCAAAGATATGCCTAAAATGCCAGGTGCTCTTTTCGTAGTTGATCCTAAAAAAGAAAAAATCGCTATTGCAGAAGCTAAAAAATTGGGTATTCCAGTTGTTGCAACAGTTGACACTAACTGTGACCCAGATGAAGTAGAATTCCCAATCCCAGCAAATGATGACGCTATCCGCGCTGTAAAATTATTGGCTGGTAAAATGGCTGACGCTGTTCTTGAAGGTCGTCAAGGCGAATCCTTCGAAGAAGGCAATGCTGAAGCTGCAGAATAATTCTGTTAGCACTTAATCATAATTGATTAGCATTTGAAAGATAAATCTATAACATATATAATTAGGGTAAGGACTATATCCTTACCTTAATTAGTACTAGGAGGAACAAATAATGGCAATTACTGCTGCTATGGTAAAAGAATTGCGCGACATGACTGGCGCAGGTATGATGGATGCAAAAAAAGCATTAGTTGAAACTGACGGTAATATCGATAAAGCGGTTGACCTTCTTCGTGAAAAAGGTTTGGCTGCTGCAGCTAAAAAAGCTGGTCGTATTGCAGCTGAAGGTGTAGTACAATCTTACATTCATGCTGGTGGTCGTATCGGCGTTTTGGTTGAAGTTAACTGCGAAACTGACTTCGTTGCTAAAACTGATGATTTCCAAAGCTTGGCACGCGACATCGCAATGCAAATCGCAGCTGTTAACCCTACATACTTAAACCGTGAAGAGGTTCCTGCTGAAGTAATCGAACATGAAAAACAAGTATTGTTGGAACAAGCTAAAGCAGAAGCTGAAGAAGATGTTAAAGCAGGCCGTAAACCAAAACCTGAAGCTGTTTTGGAAAAAATGGTTAATGGCCGTATTGAAAAATTCTATAAAGAAAATTGCCTATTAGAACAAGCGTTCATTAAAGATGGTGACAAAACAGTTACTGATATCATTAATGAAAATATTGCAAAAATCGGTGAAAACATCAACGTACGTCGTTTTGTTCGCTACGGTTTGGGCGAAGGCATTGAAAAACGCCAAGATGACTTCGTAGCAGAAGTAATGGCATCTGTTGGTAAATAATTAATACATAATAAGAGAACACCGTACCGTGTTCTCTTATTTTGCAATAGAGGAGTATACAAATGGCAAAGAGACACTTTAAACGTATTGTTTTGAAGTTAAGTGGTGAAGCATTAGCGGGTGATCAAGGTTTTGGTATTAACCCTGATGTAGTTGAAAAGTTTGCACAAGAAATCGCAGCTTTGGCAAAATCCACTGATTTAGAAATCGCTATTGTTGTTGGTGGCGGTAACCTATGGAGAGGGTTAGCTGGTAGTAATCAAGGTATGGATCGTGCTACAGCTGACTATATGGGCATGTTGGCAACAGTGATGAACTCCTTAGCATTGCAAGATGCATTAGAACAAGCTGGCGTGGATACTCGCGTACAAACAGCTATTGAAATGCAGGAAATTGCAGAGCCTTATATTCGTCGTCGTGCAATTCGTCATTTGGAGAAAAAACGTATCGTTATCTTTGGAGCAGGCCTTGGGAAACCTTATTTCTCCACTGATACAACAGCTGCATTGCGCGCTGCAGAAATTGAAGCTGATGCAATTTTGATGGCTAAAAAGTTTGCTGATGGTGTATATGATTCTGATCCAAAAACAAATCCTAATGCCGTTAAATTTGATGAATTAACATATAATGACATTATTACAAAAGAATTAAAAGTAATGGATTCTACATCTACTACATTATGTAAAGACAATAATATCCCTATTATCGTTTTCAGCATGGATATTCCTGGTAATATTACCAAAGCTGCAAAAGGTGAAGAAGTAGGGACTATCGTTCGCGGAGAATAAACCACTATGGAATTAAAAGAATTAATGCAACAACAAGAAGAACGTATGAATAAGTCCATCGAGTCTTTAAAGCATGAATTTGCTTCTATTCGTACCGGTCGTGCTAGTACTGCATTACTTGATAAGGTGATGGTTGATTACTACGGATCTCCTACGCCAATTAATCAAGTAGCTAATATTTCTGTACCAGAACCTCGTATGATTTTAATTGCACCATGGGATAAATCCATGATTGGTGCTATTGAAAAAGCCATTTTACAATCAGATTTGGGATTAAACCCAGGTAATGATGGTACGGCTATTCGTTTGACAATTCCTCAATTAACAGAAGAACGTCGTAAAGAAATTGTTAAAGTAGTTCATAAGAAAGCTGAAGATGCAAAGGTAGCAGTTCGTAACATTCGTCGTGATGCTAATGATGCATTGAAAAAAGAAGAAAAAGCTAAAACGATTACTGAAGATGATGCTAAAGATGGTTTAGATCAAATTCAGAAATTAACGGATAAAAAGATTAAACAAATCGATGAATTGAAAGCCGTTAAAGAAAAGGACGTATTAGAAGTATAATGACTAATTCTAGTAGTCTTATTGGAATGCCTTGGCAGCTTGCAAAGTCTCAATTGCAGGCTGCCCATATTCCTTTTAAGGTAATAATAGGCGATAATTTTAATCGCTTTTTTGAGATAGCCTCTGAAGGCTATTATGTCGCAAGAATCACTGAATCTGAGGATATGCTTCATATCATTCTATATAGACCTATGGTTGTAAGTGATTTTGGACATACTCTGGAGGTAATGTATGCTGAGGAAACTATTTAAACGCCATACCTCATCTACAGTTAATATAGATGAACACAATGTGCCTCGTCACGTAGCCATTATTATGGATGGCAATGGACGTTGGGCAAAGCGTCGTGGCATGCCTCGGTCAATGGGACATCGAGCAGGTGCTGATGTATTAAAAGAAATTGTTATTGCTGCTGATGAAATCGGTGTAAAAGCATTAACAGTATATGGATTCTCAACGGAGAACTGGAAACGGCCTGAGCAAGAGGTTTCTCTTTTGATGGCCTTGATTAAAGAATATTTACAAAAAAACGTACAATATATGCATGAACATAATGTTCGTATACGTTTCATTGGATATATTCAAGGACTTTCAGAAGAATTACAAACGATTATTTCTGATTCCGAAGCATTAACTAAGAATAATACAGGCCTAACCTTACAATTAGCTATTAATTATGGTGGGCGTGATGAGATAGTACGGACTGTTCAAGGAATAGCACACTCTGTGTTAGAGGGACAACTTGCAGTTCAAGATATTACTGAACAATATGTTAGCAGTCATTTGTATACGCAAGAGTTTAGTGATGTCGACTTACTAATACGTCCTAGCAAAGATTATCGTATTAGTAACTTTTTATTATGGCAGTTAGCATATGCCGAATTTTGGTTTACTGATTTACATTGGCCAGATTTTACAAAAGAAACATTATTAGAAGCTATAGCAGCCTATCAAAAACGAGAACGTCGTTTTGGTGGCTTGCAAGAGGAATAATCGATGCTTAAAACACGTGTTATCACTGCAGTTATCGGGTTTATCATTGCGTTAGGTGCCATTACACTAGGTGGCTTAACATATGATATACTCATTACATTATTAGCACTTATTGGATGGCGAGAATTTATACTGCTAAGTAAGGCTAAACATGTTCGTGTACCGGTATTGTGGGGATACCTTTCAATTATCGCTATCATGATATCCTTGTGGTTTGGTAGTTATACAGTAAGTATGGCTTGCTTTGTATTTGCCATTATTTCCAATTATCTAATGTGTACATTTGGTGAAAATACATATTCTATGAGTAGCGTTTCTTATAGCTTATTTGGCTTGCTATATATAGTAATGGGACTAGGCTCATTATTATTGATACGTCATGACTGGCTCTATAGTTCATTAACAATGCCTATTGTTGGTGAAAGTTGGGGCGTAGTTATGCTATGGTTATTATTGTTTTCAACATGGGCTAGCGATACCTTTGCGTACTTTGCCGGTCGTGCATTTGGTAAACGTAAAATTGTACCGTCTATAAGTCCTAATAAAACATTAGAAGGTTTTATTGGCGGTTTTATCGGCTGTGTTGTAACTGGTATTGTGTATGCTGTAATCAGTCATATACCAGTTTATATAGGTGCCTATGTTGGCATCATTTGTGGTGTATTAGCACCTTTAGGTGATTTATTTGAATCTAAATTAAAACGATTATGTAATGTAAAAGACTCAGGTACACTATTACCTGGTCATGGTGGGGTTTTAGATCGTTTTGATAGTTTAATGTTTACCGCACCGGTTACATTATTATTAATTTTATGTTTTGCATAATAAACATAAACAGAAAAGAAGGCTTTTATGAAGTATGTAAGTATATTGGGAAGCACTGGCTCAATTGGTACACAAACATTAGATGTTATTAAGCAACATCCTGACCAATTTAAAGCCGTTGCATTAGTTGCTCACCGTAATATTGATTTATTAGAACAACAAATTAATGAATTTAATCCATTAATAGCTGGTGTAGTTGATGAACAAGCATATATGCTTCTTAAAGAACGTTATCATGGTTCCACTAAAATTATAGGTGGTAAAGAAGCTTTGATTAGTGCAGCCACAATTCAAGAAGCTACTATGGTGGTTACGGCAATTGTTGGTGCTGTTGGTATTGAGCCAACTGTAGAGGCCATTAAGGCCCGCAAGACTATCGGCCTTGCCAATAAAGAAACATTAGTGGCAGGTGGACCTTTAATTACGGCACTTGCTAAGGAGTATAATGTTGCTATTTTACCTATAGACAGTGAACATAGTGCTATTTTCCAATGTTTGGAAGGACAAGCTAAATCGAATGTAGATTCATTGATATTAACTGCTTCAGGTGGGCCACTTCGAACCTGGCCTAGTGAACGTATTGCTTCTGCTACGGCAGAGGATTGTTTAAAACATCCTACATGGAATATGGGTAGCAAAATTACTATTGATTCTGCTTCTTTATTTAATAAAGGGCTAGAGGTAATTGAGGCCCATTGGTTATTCGACTTTGATTTTGATCATATCGATGTGGTGGTTCACCCTCAAAGTATTATTCATTCCATGATTCGTTTAAATGATGGTGCTATCCTTGCACAAATGGGTAATCCTGATATGCGTGAACCAATTCAATATGCTTTAACATATCCTAAACGGATGCACCTTGATATGAAACATTTGGACTTTAAAGAATTACTCACTCTTGAGTTTATGCCTCCTAGAGTGGATGATTTTCCTGCTTTAAATTTAGCATATGAAGTTGGTAAAATTGGTGGTTTTAAGCCAGCCGTATTTAATGCAGCTAATGAGACTGCCGTATATGCATTTTTAGATGGAAAAATCATTTTTAGCGATATCTATAAAATCGTTACCGCTGTTTTGGAATCCATGGGAAGAGATGATGATTTTACTCTCGATAACTTACTAGCTATCGATCAATGGGCTCGCATAAAAGCTTCAGAATTTATAAATAGGAGATAGTATGATTACGGCTTTAGCCACAATATTTGTATTTGGTCTAATCGTGTTTATTCATGAATTAGGTCATTTTATAACTGCAAAATTATCAGGCATGCGTGTTGATGAATTTGCTATTGGTTTTGGCCCTGTTTTGCTAAAAAAACAGTATGGCGAGACCTTATACTCTGTTCGTTGTATTCCGTTAGGTGGTTTCAATCGCATCGCTGGAATGACACCTGATGAGCCATTAGATGATGGTTCATTCTATACAAAACCAGCTTATAAAAAACTTATTGTTATTTCTGCTGGTGCTATTTTTAATTTTTTATTGGCTATAGTCATTTATTTCGGCCTAAATGCTACAGTGGGGACAATGGTTTCTACTGATAAGCCTATAATTGGCAGTGTTATTACAGGTGGTGCTGCAGATTTAGGAAAATTACAGGGCGGAGACATTATACTTTCCATTGATAACCAACCTATTTCCAAGTGGTCAGAGATTTCTGAACGTTTGAAAGGCACAGCTAATCATGGTGTTACCGTTGTAGTAAATCGTAATGGTGAAACAGTTGAAACTACTGTAATTCCAAAGATGGAAAAGGATACACCAAAGTTAGGTATATATCAAGCATATGAAACAATACCTCATAGTATAGGGGATTCTTTCATACTAGCTGTTCAGAAAACAGGATATATTATTGTAGCTATGGTAGATGGACTACGTGAAATGGTTGTAGGTACAGAGCAGGCTGAAGTATCTGGACCAGTTGGCATTTCACATATGGCAGGTTCTATAGCTCAACAAGGCTTTGCACCTCTATTGAGTTTTGCCGCATTGCTAAGTATTAATTTAGGTGTTATCAATCTTTTGCCGTTACCAGTTCTTGATGGTGGGCATCTCATCATCATTTTAATAGAGGCCATTACAAGACGTAAATTACCGGCTAAAGCTTTGATGTATATTCAAATGATTGGTATTGCGTTATTAGTTACCATATTTGTATATGCTACTGCAAAAGATATACTACAATTACTATAAATAAGTCATAGTTAGGAGTTATATATGATTACTAGAAAACCAACAAATGGTATCTATGTAGGCAATGTAAAAATTGGCGACTATGCACCTGTTAGTATTCAGTCAATGATTACTACTGATCCTGTACATACGGAAAAGGCGATTGCTGAAATCAATCGATTAGCTGATGCTGGTTGTGAATTAGTTCGAGTTGCAGTTCCTACAATGGAATCTGCAAAAGCATTAAAAGCGGTACGTGCAGGAATAACCATTCCTCTTATAGCAGATATCCATTTTGATTATAAATTAGCATTAGAAGCCATTGATAATAATGTAGATGGCCTTCGAATTAATCCAGGCAATATCGGTGGAGAGGATAAGGTGTTGGCCGTTATTGAAAAGGCTAAACCTAAGCAAATTCCAATTCGTATTGGTGTCAATGCAGGTTCTTTACCACAACATATATTAGACGCTTATGGAGGTCATCCAACAGCTGATGGTATGGTTGAGACCGCATTGGAACACGTACGTATTTTAGAGAAATTGGACTATAAACAAATGAAGATTTCTATTAAAGCTACCGAAGTACCACTTATGGTAGAAGCTTATAGAAAGCTTTCAGATAAAATACCATATCCATTGCATTTAGGTGTAACTGAGGCCGGTACCATTAAACAAGGTACGATTAAATCGGCTATGGGTATTGGTGCATTGTTATTAGATGGTATCGGTGATACCTTGCGCGTATCCTTAACAGGTGACCCTATTCATGAAATTGAGGTGGGTAAAAGTATTCTAAGCAATTTAGGTCTTAGAAACTTTGGAGCTACCATGATTTCATGCCCAACATGCGGTCGTTGCCAAGTTAATTTATTTGATATGGCAAGCATTGTAGAAGAACGTCTAGCATCCATTTCTGCACCTATTAAGGTTGCCGTGATGGGATGTGTCGTTAATGGACCTGGTGAAGCTAGGGAAGCCGATTTTGGTATTGCCGGTGGCAAAGGTCAAGGTATCGTATTCAGAAAAGGGGAAGTTTTAAAAACCGTACCCGAATCTGAACTAGTAGATACTTTATTTAGAGAAATAGATCAATATTTAGAAACAATTGATAAGGAGTAATTGTATGTTAGCCAGTAAATTATATGCCCCAACATTGCGGGAAGTTCCATCTGATGCAGATGTGGTAAGTCAACAGCTTATGTTGCGCGCAGGTTTTATGCGTAAGGTTGCTAATGGTTTATATAGTTTTTTACCTTTGGGCTGGCGAAGCATCAAAAAAATTGAAGCTATCATTCGCGAAGAAATGGACCGTTCTGGTGCACAAGAGATTATGATGCCTATTTTGCAACCAGCAGAGATTTGGAAAGAATCTGGTCGATGGAATGCGTATGGTGCTGAAATGATGCGTATCAATGACCGCCATGATGTGGAGTACTGCTTAGGACCAACTCATGAAGAAATGATTACGACATTGGTAAAAAATGAAATTAATTCATATCGTCAATTACCAGTTAATCTTTATCAAATCCAAAGTAAATTCCGCGATGAACGTCGTCCACGATATGGTTTAATGCGTAGCCGCGAATTTATCATGAAGGATGGGTACTCCTTTGACATTGATGATACAGCTGCAGATGTTTCTTACAAAAATATGTATGATGCATATAGTCGTATTTTTACTCGTTGCGGTCTTACTTTTAGACCTGTAGAAGCAGATAGCGGTGCTATTGGTGGTAGCAATACTCATGAATTTATGGCTATTGCTGAAGCCGGTGAAGCAGATATTATTCACTGTTCTGCTTGTGACTATGCAGCGAATATTGAAATCGGCAAACCTGGCATTATGAAGCAAGCAGAAGAAGCTTTAAAAGAATTAGAAGTAGTAGATACACCTCATGCATCTACTATTGAAGCTGTTGCAGAAATGCTCAATTTACCTTTGGAAAAAACTATTAAAGCAGTAGTATATGCTATTGAAGATAAAGTAATTCTAGCTATGGTTCGCGGTGATCATGATGTGAATGAAGTGGCTGTTCAACATGCTGTTAATGGTTCTGTAGAACCTGAAATGGCAACACCTGAACAATTGGAGAAGGTTGGATTGACAGCTGGTTTTATCAGCCCAGTAGGTCTTAAACATACTGATGATTTTGCTATTGTTGTAGATGAATCTGTTATGGAAACTTACAATGTTTGTGGTGGTGCCAATAAAGCTGATGCTCATTACATCAATATCAATCCTAAACGCGATTTTAATACAGAAGATATTATCGTAGCACCTATTCGTTTGATTACTAAAGACGATGTGTGCCCTGAATGCCATAGTCCTTTAGAATACAGTAAAGGTATCGAAGTAGGCCAAGTATTTAAGTTAGGTACTAAATATTCTGAAAGTTTACAAGCTACATACCTTGATCAAAATGGTCGTCCTAATGCAATGGTTATGGGCTGTTATGGTATTGGCGTTAGCCGTACATTAGCTGCAGCTATTGAACAATATCATGATGAAAATGGTATTATTTGGCCTCGTGCTATAGCTCCATTTGAAGTAGTTATTGTTCCTATTAACGCAAAAGATGAAGCTCTAATGTCCACAAGTACATCTATTTACGATACATTGTTAAACAATAAAGTAGATGTATTATTAGATGACCGTAAAGATCGGGCTGGTGTTAAGTTTAAAGATGCTGATCTTATTGGCTATCCATTGCGTATTACAGTAAGTAAAAATACGTTGGAAAGCAATGAGGTTGAAATCCGCGTTCGTAAAACAGGTGAAGCTATTAATTGTCCAATCGATGAAGTATCTAACAAGGTACAAGAATTATTGAGCCAATTATAATTAAATTGCGATTCTAGTGAAAGCTCATTGGAATCGCAATTTTTATATTTATATATATGTGAATTTATTCAATTTCATATTGAAAACTTTTAGTTAATACCTTGTAAAAACTTGAATAAACAAGCGGAATAAGTCATAATAAAATGATAGGGTAATGTAATAATTTGGAGGTAATTATGCGTGTAGATTTTCATATGCATTCTACATTTTCTGATGGTGTAGAAACACCAGAACAGCTATTACAACATGCTATTGAAGCTGATTTGAAAATGATTGCATTAACTGATCACGATGAAATTGCTGGTATAGATGTAATGTTACAAAATAATAGTTCTATTCAAATTATTACAGGTTGTGAGTTCAGTGGTCACTATAAAGGCAAGGATATTCATATCTTAGGTTATGGATTTAATCATCATGATGAAGGATTACAGAAATTCATTGAATTTTTTAAAGAAAAACGTGAATCAAGAATAAAAGAAATTATTAGTCGATGTATTGCTCATGGCTATGACATTTCTTTTTCTGAATTACAAAATTTATATCCAAATACTAAGTCCTATGGTAGACCACATGTTGCTAGATTATTAATAGATCATGGCTATGCCAAAGATGTACAAGATGTATTTGACGGTATATTAAATTCAAAAAGCCCTTGTTATATACCTAAAGTAAAATTAGAAGTACCAGAAATATTAGATATTATTCATAATGCAAATGGGCTAGCCGTATTAGCGCATCCCAAATTAGTCCGTAATGATGAGTATGTCGGGGAACTATTAAACTATAGTTTTGATGGTGTAGAAGTATATCATTCTAAACATGATTATGATGATGAAGTAAAATATTTAACCATGGCAAAAGAACGAAATTTATTTATTACAGGTGGATCTGATTATCATGGAATACCTAATCGATACCCTTATCATTTAGGTGAATATGTTGTAGATAGTAATCTAATAAATCAATTTATTGAACGCATACGTTGTATATCAGCGTAATTATAGATGTGAGGTGTACTATGGAAGTTATTGCTTTTGTAGGTGGTAGTGGGACCGGTAAAAGTCATCGGGCTCTCGTACTAGCTCATGAAAATAGTGTAGAATGCATTATTGATGATGGTATTTTAATTCATGATAATAAAATTGTAGCTGGATTTTCTGCCAAAAAAGAATCTAGCCGGTTAAAGGCCGTTCGTCGTGCTATATTTCAAGATCCTGTTCAGGTTAAAGAGGTTCGTAGTCAATTAGATGCGATAAATCCTAATCGATTGATGATTATTGGTACATCCGATAATATGGTCAAAAAAATTACAAAGGCATTGGGGCTTCAAGAACCAGATCGATATATTCGTATTGAAGATGTGGCAACCCCTAAAGAAATTGAAAAAGCACAGTATGCTCGTTTAAAAGAAGGTAAGCATATCATTCCTGTGCCAACCATGGAGTTAAAGCCTCACTTTAAAGGATATCTTATCGATCCAATTAAGACGATTTGGAGACGACGTACATTGCGTAAACAAGATCCTGATAAAATTGGTCAAATTGGATCTGAAGGCTTTGAACGTTCCGTTGTTAGACCAGCCTTTAGTTATTATGGTCGTCTAACATTTGATGATGATGTCATCATTAAATTAATTAGAAATGGCCTAAAAAAGGTTCCTGGTGTTGATGCCTCATCAGACATCGCTTTCAAAAAGAGCTCTAAAGGGCAGAATGGTTTAATATTAGATATGTCAGTTGTTATTGAACAAGGTCATCCAGTTAAAACACTGATGCAACAGGTACAAAAATCTGTACGCAACGAATTAGAATATATTACGGGCATGTCTGTAGAGCGGATGTCTATAAAAGTAAAAAATATTGTAGAAACAAAACGTAAGATTATAAAACATATTTAGGAGATAGAATGAAGTCATATTATATATATACCTATGGTTGTCAAATGAATACCGCTGATTCTGAGCGTCTTTCACATCAACTTGAAACAGTAGGTTATATACCGACCGATGATGTAGAATCGGCAGATTTAATATTATTGAATACCTGTGCAGTACGTGAAACGGCAGAAACGAAAGTATTTGGTCGTATCGGTGAATTAAAACGTTTAAAACAAAAAAATAAAAATTTGATCATTGCTATTACAGGTTGTATGGCACAAAAAAATCAAGCTGAAATGTTTAAACGCGCACCTCATATCGATATTGTCCTAGGTACTCATAATATTCAACATATTAATGAAATGATTGCTGAGGTTCAACGTACCCATAAGCATCAAATCAATGTTGACATGGATAATACAGTACTTCCAGAATTACAGGCAAAACCTAATGGTACATTTTTTGCTTGGGTACCGATTATGAATGGTTGTAATAAATTTTGTACTTATTGTATCGTTCCTCATGTGCGCGGTCGCGAAATTAGCCGTCCCGTAGAAGCAATTGTAAAAGAAGTAACAGAGTTGGGTGCAAAAGGGTTTAAGGAAATTACGTTGTTAGGACAAAATGTAAATTCCTATGGCTTAGATTTTAAAGATGGTACCAATTTTGGCACATTAGTAGATGCCCTTGATCATATCCCAGGCATCGAACGTATTCGTTATATGACGAGTCATCCTCAAGATATGACCAAATCAATGATTGATGCATTGGGGCGCTCTAGTAATATCGTTACGCATTTACATTTACCAATTCAATCCGGTTCTGATAGAATTT
Organism: Veillonella sp. ICM51a; assembly: GCF_000524355.1. Lineage (NCBI taxonomy): Bacteria > Bacillati > Bacillota > Negativicutes > Veillonellales > Veillonellaceae > Veillonella > Veillonella sp. ICM51a. Next base: position 116,800 of record NZ_JAPX01000023.1, on the reverse strand, counting down.
TAAAGAAGATGAATCGTCATTATACGGTGGAACATTATAAAGAATTATTATCCTACTGTAGAGAAAAAATTAAAAATGTGGTTGTAACAACCGATATAATCGTAGGTTTTCCTGGGGAGACTGAGGAAGATTTTGAACAGACGCTTCAATTATTAAAAGATGTTCGCTACGATATGGCTTATACTTTTATTTACTCTAAACGGTCTGGTACGCCTGCTGCTACCATGGATGAGCAAGTTCCAGAAGAAGTAAAACGCGTTCGTCTACAACAATTGATGGATATTCAAAATGAAATTTCTTTAGAACTCAATAAAACTATGGAAGGCAAAGTATTTGATATTATTGTAGAAGGTCCAAGTGCTAAAGATGAAACCATGTGGTTCGGTCGTACGTCCGGGAATAAGATGGTACTATTCCCAAAAGATGATGAGTTAACTATCGGTGATACTGTACCAGCCTATATTGATAAAGCACAAACATGGGTCTGCTACGGTACCATTCAAAAGGGGTAAGAATGGCAAAAAAAGTAACACCAATGATGGAACAATATTTAGATATTAAATCGCGACATAGCGATGAGCTTCTATTTTTCCGACTTGGTGATTTTTATGAATTATTTAATGAAGATGCATTAATTGCATCTCGAGAATTGAATATTACCTTAACAGGTAGACCGACAGGCAATGAGGAACGAACACCTATGTGTGGCGTTCCTTTTCATGCTGCTGAAAGTTACATAGAAACTTTGGTTAAAAAGGGGTATAAGGTTGCTATTTGTGAACAATTAGAGGACCCTAAGGCCGTAAAAGGCATCGTTAAACGGGATGTTATCCAAGTCATTACACCGGGAACTGTAATGACAGAAAATGGTAATGATGCACGGAGTAATAACTTTTTAGCTCTATTCTATTTAGTTAAAGAGGCCTGGATTCTTGTATTCTCCGATGTATCTACGGGTGAGGTCATTTGGGATCGTGTACCTCAAAACAATATAAGTCAAATATATGATTCTCTTAGCATGTATAGACCTGCTGAAATCATTGTTCCTGAAGGAACTATTTTGCCACAATCTATTGTTGATTTTATTCATAATCAATTTAATAATGTAGTATTATCCCCTTTTGCCTCCTTTGAAAATGTAGAACATGCATGTAAATTAGCAAATAATCACTTTCAAGATATGGGCCTTATGGAGGAAGATGTATTAGCTGCATTAGGTTTTATGCTCTTATATTTACAAGATGTAATAAAAACAGAAATAGCCCATATTAATTATGTTCATCAGATGGATGTAGGCAATCGTTTGATTCTAGATACATCCTCATTGCGTCATCTTGAGATTACACACAACTTGCGGGATGGCGGTGTAAAGGGGACTTTATTAGATGTGCTCGACAGAACATTAACACCTATGGGGGCCCGTTTATTAAAACAATGGTTGGAAAGCCCTCTTACGGATATATCTACTATTCAACGACGTCAAGCTGCTGTTGCGGAACTCATATCTCGCAATGGTGAAAGATGCGAAATTCAAAGTTATTTAGATTGTATTTATGATTTTGAGCGTATCGTAGGTCGTATCGAAACAGGTTCTGTATCGCCTCGCGATTTTACATCGCTTCGTGAATCCCTCCAAGTATTACCGCAAATTAAGAATCTTCTTAAAGAATTTTCTGGCCTTTCATTGTCATCTATTAATAATCGCATTGATAATCATGCTGATATATATGATTTATTGAATCGAGCTATCGCAGAACAACCGGCATTAACATTGAAAGATGGACGCGTAATTCGGGATGGCTATAACGAAGAATTAGATGAACTACGATCCTTAGCAACCAATAGTGAGGTTTGGCTTCAAAAGTTAGAGGATAAGGCTAGAGAAGAAACAGGCCTTAAACTAAAAACGAAATATAATAAGGTTTTTGGATATTTCTTTGAAGTAAGTAAATCTCAAATTGATAAGGTACCGGCCTATTTTATTCGGAAACAAACCACAGTCAATGCAGAGCGTTATATTACACCTGATTTAAAAGAATTTGAAATTAAAATTCTAAGTGCCAAGGAAAAAATTGTTTCCTTAGAGCAACAGCTCTATCAAGATTTACGCGATCAAATCAAAGGCGTTATTAAAAAGGTTCAGGAAACAGCTAGAGCTTTGGCAGAACTGGATGTACTTGCATCATTAGCGACTGTTGCCTATGAGTCTAACTATATTTGCCCGAATATCGTTATGAATGGTCAAATTAATATTCGTGATGGTCGTCATCCGGTGATAGAAAAATTCTTAAAAAGAGAGGTTTTTGTTCCTAATGATGTAGTACTCAATCATGATGATGAAGAATTTATGCTTATAACTGGACCTAATATGGCTGGTAAATCTACCTATATGAGACAGGTAGCGATACTTATGATTATGGCTCAAATTGGGTCATTCATTCCTGCTAGAGAAGCCACTATTTCTCCTGTAGATCGCGTATTTACACGTGTAGGTGCGAGCGATGATATTTCTACAGGTCAAAGTACATTTATGGTAGAAATGAAAGAGGTTGCGTATATTCTTGAAAATGCTACCTCTAAGAGTTTGATTATCCTTGATGAAATAGGACGTGGTACAAGTACCTTTGATGGTTTAAGTATTGCACAAGCAGTGGTAGAACATATTTGTAAACATATTCATGCAAAAACATTGTTTGCTACACATTACCATGAATTGATACCTTTGGAGGACGTATACCCTCGTTTGAAGAATTACACGGTAGCTGTAAAGGAAAAAGGTAAGGATATAGCCTTTTTACGCCGTATTATTAGAGGTGGTGCCGATAGGAGCTATGGTATTCACGTAGCAAAATTAGCAGGTTTACCAGCTCAAGTATTGAAACGAGCGGAAGTGATTCTTGAATCCTTAGAGGAACAAAATACCGATACTGATGATTTAAATAATCGCGTTATAACATCAGATTCTGTTGTTAAGTATACTAAACCATCTATCGAACAAGATGATTTTGGCAATTTATTCACCCATTCTGTTGTGGATTCCTTGTTAGCTATAGATGTGAATACGATGACACCTATAGAGGCGCTAAATGCAATTCATCAGTTACAAGCAGAGGCGCGTAATGGAGGCGGTAAATAATGGCAACCATACATGTTTTGGATGAAACTACAATCAATAAAATAGCAGCTGGTGAGGTTGTAGAACGTCCCGCATCAGTTGTAAAAGAACTGATTGAAAACTCTATTGATGCTGGTGCTACATCGATTGAAGTGGAAATTGGCGAAGGTGGTAGTGCATATATGCGCATTACTGATAATGGCAAGGGGATGACAGAAGAAGATGCCCGCCTTGCAGTTTTGCGCCATGCTACCTCTAAGATTCAAAATGTAGAGGATTTATTCGATATTGCATCCTTAGGGTTTAGGGGAGAGGCTTTGGCGAGTATCGCCTCTGTTTCTCATTTTATTTTGACTACTAGAACTGTAGACCAAGAACTTGGTACACGTATCCTCATCGATGGAGGAACCTTTACTGATTGTATTCCTTATGGTGCAGCACCTGGTACGACAATTGAAGTGAAGGAATTATTTTTTAATACACCAGCTCGTCGTAAATTTCTTAAAACTGAACGAACTGAATCATCTAAAATTCAAGACATTGTTGGTAAATTGGCGTTAAGTAATCCGCATATTGCTTTTAAATTAACTATTGATGATCGTGTAGCCATTATTACACCAGGATCTGGCTCCATACAAGATACAGTGGCTGCATTATATGGTTATAAGACCAAGAATGATATATTTCCTATCGCTTATGAAAGTGAACATATCTATATCGAAGGTGTTGTATCAAAACCAACATTGTTAAAAAGCACGCGTATTTGGCAAACTATTATTGTCAATAATCGAGTTATATCAGATAAAACAATTTTTAAAGCCATAGATAATGCGTACCATGCATTATTACCAAAATCTGGATATCCATTGGTTTTACTACATATAACTGTACCGGCTAGTATGGTGGATATCAATGTACATCCTCGGAAGAGTGAAGTTAAATTCGAAGATGATAAAATCATATTTAAAGCTGTGTATCATGCAATTCTAAATGCCTTAAATAACCCTCTTCATGAACGGTATGAACGTGAATCATCATCGTTTACTCAACCTTTAGAAACTGAATCACAAGGTAGTAGCTATAACTCGTACCAAGCTCCACAAGTTTTGAGTGATCATAATGATACGGCTGAACATATTGCTACAGCCATTGACTATGATAAGGTTTTTGGCGGACGGCGCACTAAGGGATATGAGGTATTACGTCAGGATACACGCGATTTTGTAGATGCTTTAAAAGAAAAAGGGTTTACACCACCAGCTCCAAAAGCAACGTATGAACAGGAAACATTTGAGGAATCCTCATTTACATCAGTTCCTACAGCTTATACTAGCTATACGACGGAAGATAAAGAGAAATTCCATCAAATACAAGAACAGCATATAGAAGATGAGTCTAGAGATATACAAAAATCAGGCTTTTTACCAATGGGGCAGGTTGCATCCTGTTATATATTAGCCAAAAAAGGTGATGATTTATATATTATAGATCAGCATGCAGCACACGAACGTGTCCGTTATGATCGTTTGTGTAAATCTTCGGAAGCTATACCAATGCAAAGCCTGCTTGTACCGACTTATAGCAATGCTACAGAGGATGAAATGAATCTTGTTGAGAATGAACAGGACGCTTTGTTGGATTTAGGCTTTGAAGTAGAGCTTGGCGGTCCTAATCAAATCAAATTAGTTGGTGCACCTGTAGATCTAGTAGAAAGTAAAGCTCAGGAAATTTTATCTTATGTATTTACTTTTTTGCATGACCATGAACAGCCTACTAAAGCTCAATTGCGTCATGAAATGCTAGCTTATGCATCGTGTAGGGGTGCCATTAAATCTGGACACAATCTTAATATGTACCAAATGACAACACTTATTGAAGATTTATTCCATACAGATAAACCTTATGTGTGTCCTCATGGTCGCCCAACAATTATTAAATTTACACCTGATGAATTGGGTAAGTTATTCTTAAGGTCTTAATATGATTATTACTACTTCACAAAAAGCGTCTTCAGCGATAAAAGAAGAAACAAAAGAATTAGCTAAATCATTAGATTTAGTATATCTAAATCGTCAAAAGAGACCTATTTCTGAACTACTATTAGAGGATACACCTATTGCGGTTGTTTCTAAGAATCAATTGACAATTCATTTTAACGAAGAACAGGAACATAGATTTCATTTATCCATGGCTCAATTGCGTATTTTACGCTTACAACGCGGAGATGATGACCACCTTGTAAACGCTATAGAATTGTTAACAACTGAATCATCTAATTCCATATCTATAGTTGATTGTACACTAGGCCTTGGCAGTGATAGTATTATCATGTCCTATGCATTCCCTAATGCACATATTATAGGATTAGAAGCGTCATATCCTATATGGCTATCTACATGGTTTGGATTGAAACATTATACTCATGAGGATATGACTGTAACAAATGCACTACGTCGTATTGATGCTCGTCATGATAATTTTGAAAGCTTTTTACAGGGGCTACCTAACGATAGTGTAGATATATTATATTTTGACCCTATGTTTGAAGTTCCTATTGAAGAAAGTCCTCAATTTAAACCGTTGCGTGGGCATACTTCGGAAGGTAGAATCACAGATTCTGTGATTCAGGACGCTAGGCGCGTTTGTCGATTAGGTTTTATTATTAAAGAACGACCGTTTAGTTCTGTATTTAAAGATTTCCCACCATCCACATGGGTGGGCGGCAAGTATAGTCGTATAGGATATGGTGTTTACAGTAATAAGGGGTTACAATGGAAAAATTAATAACAATTGTAGGTCCTACAGCTGTAGGTAAGACTGACTTAACATTAGCATTGGCTAAAGGCTATAATGGCGAAGTGATTTCTGGTGATGCATATCAGGTATATAAACATTTAAATATTGGTACTGCAAAGCCGACAACAGATGAATTAGCTACTATACCTCAACATCTCATAAACATTTTAGAACCTGACGATGATTACAGTGTTTCTATCTTTCAACAACAAGCTAAATCATTAATAAATCAATTAAATGACAATCATGTTGTACCAATCTTATCTGGTGGCACTGGTTTATATGTTCAGTCTTTGTTAGAAAACTATAATTTTAATGATATAAAGCCTAATACAAAATTAAGAATCGAATTAGATGAGTTATATACTGAATATGGCGTAGATGGATTACGTGAGTACGCTCAGAATTTGGCAGAAAAAGGTGGCATAGAAATTAAATATACCGATAAACATCGGTTGTACCGTGCTATTGAATTGATGACTGCTGGTGATTATAAATCGTTAATAAAGCAAACAAAAGAGGGTTTATCCTATAAAGGCCCAGTTATTGGATTACAACGAGAACGTAGTGATTTATATGATCGAATCAATCGTCGCGTAGAAATTATGTTTGAAAAAGGTCTAGTGAATGAAGTTAAACAATTACTAAAAAATGGAGTAAATCCAAATTGTCAGGCTTTTAAAGGTATTGGCTATAAAGAGGTTGTTCAGTATTTAGAAGGATTAATCAGTTATGACGCATGTGTAGATTTAATTCAGAAAAATACGCGTCACTTTGCAAAACGACAAATTACGTGGTATAAACGTATGCCGTACATAGAATGGATTACCATAGACTCACAAACAACAGAAGCCGAAATTTATGGTATGGCTTGTAATATAATTGACTCAAGTTTTTAATAGATAAAGGATAGAGAATGACATTAGAAGAAATACGTAGTAAAGCCCTTGAAATGGCTGAACCACAATTTAAAAAGTTTGAACCTATTGCATTAGCAAATACGAAAAAGGTATTAGAAGCATTTAAAGAGTGTCAAGTATCTGACTATCATTTTACAGGCACAACCGGTTATGGTTATAACGATGTAGGCCGTGAAAAATTAGATGAAGTATTTGCCTATGTATTCAAAGGCGAAAAGGCTCTCGTGCGCCCACATTTTGTATCGGGTACTCACGCATTAGCCACTACACTGATGGCTATTATGGGAAATGGCTCTAAAGGAACTGAATTTATCTATGCCGTTGGAGCTCCTTATGATACCATGCAATCCGTTATAGGCTATACTCGTCCTGTTAAGAGTTCATTGATTGAAAAAGGTTTTACCTATACAGAAGTGCCCCTTAACAATAACACCTATGATTTGGACGCTATAGGACAGGCTGTTAATTCCAATACACGTGTCGTCGTTATCCAACGTTCACGTGGGTATAGTACTCGTGAGCCATTGTCGATTGCGGATATTAAAGCGATCGTTGATGTTGTGAAAGCTAAGAATCCGGAAACCATTTGCTTTGTAGATAATTGCTACGGTGAATTTACAGAGCTTCAAGAGCCATTAGAGGCCGGTGCTGATATCATGGCAGGTTCTCTCATCAAAAATGCTGGCGGTGGTTTAGCACCAACCGGTGGCTATATCGTGGGCCGTGAGGATTTAGTTGAAGATGCGTCATACCAATTGACGGCTCCAGGGCTTGGTGATCATATGGGTTCCTATGCTCCTGGCTATCGTCTATTCTTCCAAGGCTTATTTATGGCCCCTCATGTAGTATTACAAGCCCTTAAAGGAGCTGTATATACAGCTGCAGTAGGTGAATTACTTGGATATGAAGTATTTCCTAAGGTAGATGCAGCGCGTTATGATTTGATTCAAGCCATCAATTTAAAAAATGGCGAGGAAATGGAGCATTTCTGTGTAGGTATGCAAGCTTACTCTCCTGTAGATGCGCATGTGCATCCAATTCCTGGGGATATGCCTGGTTATGAAGATAAAATTATCATGGCTGGCGGTACCTTTGTACAAGGGTCATCTATTGAGCTTAGTGCCGATGGTCCTGTGCGCCCTCCATATACAATCTTCATGCAAGGTGGTCTTGTATTCGAACATTCTATGCTCGGCATTTTAGGGGCGGCAGAGGAATTATTAAAACATAGATAATAATTAGAATCTCTTTCTTTGATGGGAAGAGATTCTTTTGTTTCAAATCTTTTCAATATACCTCGTTCTAGGCTATAATATAAGTTGCTATAATTTCATAGCAATACTACTCGGACTTTTACACCGAACTAGTGTTTTACACGTCAGGCTTTCACCCTGATTAGTTTTATGATCAAGAGATCATTAAAAGGAGAAAGTATGGAAAAAGTTATCGCTGTAGCTATGAGTGGCGGCGTAGACAGTTCTTTGACTGCTGCAATGCTACTAAAACAAGGCTATAAAGTATTTGGTATTACCCTATGGCTATGGGTGAGTGGGACACCGTATGATGAGGTGCCTCTTGCCGTAACAGATGCTAAGAAAATGTGTGATTTTCTTGGTATCGAGCATCATGTTATCGATGCTCGCGATGTATTCTACGAGAATGTAGTAGATTATTTCGTGAAAGAATATGCTTATGGGCGCACACCAAATCCTTGTGTATTCTGTAATAAAAATATTAAATTTGATTTAATGCTTAATCGGGCATTAGAACTAGGTGCTACACATATGGTAACCGGTCACTATGCACAGGTTAATTATAATGAAGACACTGGTTTATATGAATTGCATAAAGGTGTTGACCCAACTAAAGATCAAAGCTATGTTATGTATAATATGAATCAACGTATTTTGAGTCATCTTATGTTCCCATTGGGTGGCCAATGTAAAACAGAAACACGTAAATTAGCTGCTGAATATGATTTGCCAGTAGCTAAGAAACCAGACAGTGTAGATATTTGTTTCTTACCGCATGGTAATTATCAAAAACTCGTAGTAGAAGAAATGAAAACCAAACCAAAATCTGGTAATATTGTTACTGAAGATGGTGAAATATTAGGAAAGCATACGGGTTTATTCAATTACACGATTGGTCAACGTAAAGGACTAGGCATTGCTTATAAACACCCTTTATATGTTATTGGCTTTAATGGTGAACGCAATGAAGTTATTGTAGGACCTAATGAACGACTTTTTACAAATCGTATGATTTGTAAGTTTTATAATTTCTTAGATGATACAATCCATAAAGAGTTAAAGGCGGAAGGTAAAATTCGTTACGCAGCCAACCCATCGCCTTGTACGGCACGTATCTTAGACGACGATACGATGGAGGTTATCTTTGATGAACCACAACGGGCTATTACACCAGGTCAGTCCGTAGCCTTTTATAATGGCACTCAATTATTAGGAGGTGCTGTTATCGATCGCGTATGTTAGAAAGGAGAATACAAGTTCCTTGAACTTGTTCATATAGTATGTCAACGAAAAAAATTAGAAACTTCTGTATTATAGCTCATATCGACCATGGTAAATCTACCATCGCTGATAGATTAATTGAATATACTGGTACTCTACAAAAACGGGAAATGGAAGCTCAAGTATTAGATTCCATGGATTTAGAACGTGAACGTGGTATTACTATTAAAGCGCAATCCGTTCGTATTTTGTATAAGGCTCAAGATGGTGAAGAATACATTTTGAACCTTATTGATACGCCGGGCCATGTGGATTTCAGCTATGAAGTATCTCGTTCTCTTGCAGCTTGTGAAGGGGCATTACTCGTTGTAGATGCTGCACAAGGTGTAGAAGCGCAAACGTTGGCAAACGTGTATCTCGCTTTAGAACATGATCTTGAGATTATTCCTGTTATCAACAAAATTGATTTGCCTTCTGCCGATCCTGATCGGGTTAAACATGAAATTGAAGATATCATTGGTTTAGACGCATCAGAAGCAGTATTATGTTCTGCTAAATCTGGTATTGGCATTCCAGATATTTTAGAAGCCATTGTAAATAAGGTGCCTGCACCACCAGATAAATCTGATGAACCAACAAGAGCGTTGATTTTTGATAGCCGCTTTGATGCTTATAAAGGTGCTATTGCTTATGTGCGCGTACAAGAAGGTACTATTAAGGCAAAAGATACCATTCGTATGATGCATGATAATAAGGATTTTGATGTAACTGAGCTCGGTATCTTCACACCAAATCTTGTGCCTGTCCAAGAATTACCATGTGGTTCTGTAGGTTGTATTGCAGCAAGTATTAAGAATGTAGCTGACTGTCACGTAGGTGATACGGTAACATTAGCTGATAATCCTGCACCTGAACCATTACCAGGTTACCGCAAGGCTGTATCTATGGTATATTGTGGTCTCTACCCTACAGAGTCTAAAGACTACGAAAATCTTCGTGATGCATTAGAAAAATTACAGCTTAATGATGCTGCCTTAGAATATGAAGCAGAAACATCCTTGGCTCTTGGCTTTGGTTTCCGTTGTGGTTTCTTAGGCTTACTACATATGGATGTTATTCAAGAGCGCTTAGAGCGTGAATATAATCTAACACTTATCACTACGGCTCCATCTGTTAACTACAAGGTATATAAAACAAATGGGGAAATGCTAGAAGTGGATAATCCTGCTAAGTTACCACCTCCAACGGAAATCGATTATATTGAAGAACCATATGTTAAGGCTACGACCATTGTACCTAAGGATTTTGTTGGTACTATTATGGAATTGTCTCAAGATAAACGTGGCGAATATCAATCCATGGAATACTTGGATGAAACGCGTGTATCCGTTGTATATCACTTACCATTAAGCGAAATCATTTATGATTACTTTGATAAATTAAAATCTGCTACAAAGGGGTATGCATCTCTTGATTATGAATTGATTGGTTATAAACAATCTCCAATGGTTAAGATGGATATCTTGTTAAATGGAGAACCTGTAGATGCATTATCTATCATCGTTCATAAGGATCGCGCTGCTACACGTGGTCGTGCATTAGCTGAGAAATTAAAAGAATTAATTCCTCGTCAAATGTTTGAAATTCCTATTCAAGCAGCAGTAGGCACAAAAATTGTAGCTCGTGAAACTGTAAAAGCTTGGCGTAAAGACGTTTTAGCAAAATGTTATGGTGGCGATATTTCTCGTAAACGTAAACTCTTAGAAAAACAAAAGGCCGGTAAGAAACGCATGAAAGCTGTAGGTTCTGTAGAGATTCCACAAGAAGCATTTATGGCAATTTTAAAGGTAGAAGATTAATATGAAAACAAATCGTAACGATTTGTTTGTACAGCGGGATATGGGGATATACATCCATATCCCGTTTTGCAAACAAAAATGTATATATTGTGACTTTCCAGCGTATCAAAATTTAGAGGAATATTACGATACATATCTGTATGCCTTGGTTCAAGAAATGACTATGTTCGGTGATGCATATCCTAAATCTCGTACTAAACTTGTAGACACTGTTTATTTTGGAGGCGGTACACCGACGGAATTATCCTTATTACAGTTAGAACAAATTTTGAATACCATTAAAACTAACTATAACGTATCTCCTGATTGTCAGTTTACCATCGAATCAAATCCTGGAGAGGTAGATCAGGCTTATTTAAAGGGGCTGCATAAGTTAGGATTCTCTCGTATCAGTTTTGGGGTTCAAACTTTTAATGATACATCTCTAGTAAGTTTACATAGAAGTCACAATCGTGAGGATGCTATACATGCAGTTCAATGGGCTTTTAAGGAAGGATTTCAAGATATTAATATCGATTTAATATATGGATTACCGAATCAAACAACTGATGAAATTAATAAAAATTTAGATATTGTTAGTACATTGCCTATTAATCATATTTCTACCTATGGTTTACAAGTAGAAAAAGGAACACGATTATATCATTTGGTCGATAAAGGAGTCATTTCTTTACCTGATGAATCAACAGAGGATACGATGTATGACATGATGATGCAAGGGATTCAAGATTTGGGATTTGAGCGTTATGAAATATCCAATTTTGCGAAAGATAAAGCCTATAGTAAACATAATCTAAAATATTGGCAATATTGTGATTATTTAGGTTTTGGTGCTGGTGCTCATTCATTTTTTGATAGTGTAAGAAGAGCTAATAATCGCAATGTCATGCCTTATGCTAGAAAAATAGACTGCTTTGAATTTCCTGTTGTAGATGAGGAAGTTATCGATTCCAAAAGAGCTAGAGAAGATTATTGTTTTTTAAGCTTGCGAACCAAGTGGGGAATCAATACAGTCGATTTTGCTGACAGATTTAATATACGATTAGAAGATATATATGGCTCTATTTTAGATAATTTAATTGAAAAGAATTTAATTATACAAGATGGCGACTTATATTATCTTACGCCAGAAGGTGCTAAGCATGGAAATTATGTGTTTAGTCAATTCATAAAACAGTAAGATTTCTCATAGTTTCTCAATAAGTAACATGTTAGAATAAATAGGATGATGATGAATATGCATGCTTATTTAGGAGGAAAGATGAAGACATCTGTTATAATACATGGATTACATAATGAATTTTCTTTGGACCAAATGAAAGCATGTATATCATTAGCTGAAAAATACGGTGGTTCCTTTAGACATGTGGTGACTGGTATACAAATTACAGGTATTGATAAGGATGATAAAGAGGCTTTGATTGCTGAGTTACCTGATGGGGTTACTACGGTTATTCATAGAGGTGTCAATTCATTAATTGCCTGTGTAGGTAAAGGAAAATGTAAAAACGGTCAGATGGAGACTGCTGAATTAGCAGATTATATAGAACGTAAACATTATGGTCGTAAAACAAGTCACAAATGTAAAATAGGAATTAGTGGTTGTGGTCGTAATTGTCCTGATTCTATGGTTAAAGATATTGCCTTTATTGGTACATCTCAAGGATTTATGCTCGCCGTAGGTGGTAATACTGGTATGCGCCCTGAAGCAGGGAAAATACTAATGCGTAAATTATCTGTTGAACAAGCAAAGAAGGCTGCTGATATACTGATCGATTGGTATGCAGAAAATGGGGAACCAAAGGAACGGATGGGGAAATTGTTAGAACGTCTTGGCAATCCATTAGAAAATAAAACTTTATAATTTAACAATAGCTCCTAGTGATAAATTGACTAGGAGCTATTTATATTTCTATAAAACCTTATAAATATAGATAGGCCTTGTCTTTTTGACTATTTTTCCATATCTATTTGGTTGTCTTTTTGACCTATTATTCTGTGAAATCACATTGTCTTTTTGACTAAACTTGATTTTATTAGGTTTTTAAGGATAAATTTACTTGACATTTTATTTTGGTATGGTAATATTATACATGCGATTAGCACTCGAATATTTTGAGTGCTAACAAGTGAGGTGTCATTATGGATGAAAGAAAACAACGCATCTTACGAGCGATTATAGAGGATTATGTAAAATCTGCTGAGCCTGTTGGTTCTAGGACGATTGCTAAAAATTATAACTTAGGTATTAGTCCTGCCACGGTGCGAAACGAAATGGCTGATCTTGAGGACTTAGGCTATTTAGAAAAACCTCATACATCAGCTGGTAGAATACCATCGTCAAAAGGCTATCGCTTATACGTTGATTCTATGATGCATCAAGGTCCAATGGAGAATGAGGATGTGAAACAAATCCATTCTATATGGAATGATCCGCAGCTTTCTGGCAATGAAATGTTATTACATATGGCTCGATTAGTTTCTCAAATCAGTCATAGTATGAGCTTATTATTAGCCCCTGGACATGATCAAGCAATGTTAAAATATATACATATTTTACCTCTTGATGCTCACCAAGCTGTTATGGTTGTAATAACTGCAACCGGTGCACTTGATAATGAATTGATGTATTTTACATCACCAGTGAAAGCTGATGAATTACAACGATTAGCTATACAATTTAGCAATGCCGTTCAAAATAAGCTTTTACGTGATATTACATCGGCTCAAATAAGTGCAATTATCGCACACATAGACGGTTCAAAATCCGTATCATTACAAATCGGAGAAACCTTATTAAGGGCCATCACAAAGCGACGTTTATTTTATTCCGTTGGTACTACTGAGTTGTTACGACAACCGGAATTTAAAACGGTTGAAAAGGTACAGCCTGTACTTTCATTATTAGAAGAACAACAAGAATTAGGTCACATATTGCAAGATAATTCAAACAAACTAATTAAGATTAAGATTGGTTCAGAAAATCAAATGGAAGCATTAAGTGATATGAGTCTTATTCAAACTGATTTTTCTCAAGATAATAATCAACTTGGTACATTGGCTATATTGGGCCCTACGCGAATGGAATATAGTCGAATTATTAATATGCTTTCCTATATGAAACATTTAATGGAAACGATGGCAAGAAATCAAACATAGAAAGGATAAGGCATGTCTGAAGAAAAAATTAAACAAGATGTGGTAGACGAAGAAATTTCTGAGCCTACAGAAGCAACGAAGGCACAATCGGAAGCGCAAAATGCTGAAGAGTCTGTAGTTGATGCAAGTGAGGTGTTAGAAGAATTAAAAGCCGATTTTGATAATCGTTATAAACGCTTACAAGCGGATTTTGAAAATTTTAAACGCCGTACTAATCAAGAAAAAGAACAGTTGGCAGGCTTTGTTAAGGGCGATGTCCTAAAAGATTTGCTACCTGTATTAGATAATTTTGAGCGAGCTATACAAGCCCCTGCAGAAGGGGATACAAAGGTATTCCTTGATGGATTTATCATGATTCATCAAAACTTGATGGCTATGTTGTCTAAGCATGGTTTAGCTGTTATCGATGCAGTTGGTAAACCATTTGATCCAAATTTCCATCAAGCAATTATGCGCGTACCATCAGATGAATATGAATCTGATACGGTATGTGAAGTACTGCAAACTGGCTATACTGTGGATGGTCGTTGTATTCGACCAGCAATGGTTAAGGTTGTTGAATAGATTATAAGTATTAGGAGGTCATATATTATGGCAAAGGTAATTGGTATTGATTTAGGGACTACAAACTCTTGTGTTGCTGTTATGGAAGGCGGCGAACCTACGGTTATTACAAACCAAGAAGGTGCACGTACAACTCCTTCCGTAGTTGGTTTTGCAAAAAATGGCGAACGTTTAGTTGGTCAATTGGCTAAACGTCAAGCTGTATCCAATCCAGAAAACACAATTATTTCTATTAAACGTCATATGGGTTCTGACTACAAAGTAACTGTAGAAGGTAAATCTTATACACCTCAAGAAATTTCTGCAATGATTCTTCAAAAAATTAAAGCTGACGCAGAAGCTTATTTGGGCGAACCTGTAAAACAAGCTGTTATTACTGTTCCAGCATACTTTACAGATGCTCAACGTCAAGCTACAAAAGACGCTGGTTCTATTGCAGGGCTTGAAGTACTTCGTATCATCAATGAACCAACAGCTGCAGCTCTTGCATATGGTGTAGATAAAGACGAAGATGGTAAAGTTCTTGTATTTGACCTTGGTGGTGGTACATTTGACGTATCCATCCTAGAACTTGGCGATGGCGTATTCGAAGTATTGGCAACATCTGGTAATAACCACCTTGGTGGCGATGATTTCGACCAACGCATTATGAACTACCTTATTGAAGAATTCAAAAAAGAAACTGGTATCGATTTATCCAATGATAAATTAGCTGATCAACGTTTAAAAGAAGCTGCTGAAAAAGCTAAAATTGAATTGTCTGGCGTAGCTAGCACAAATATCAACTTACCATTTATCACAGCTGATGCTACTGGTCCTAAACATTTGGATGTAACATTGACTCGTGCTAAATTTGAAGAATTAACTGCTGATTTGGTACAAGCTACTATTGAACCTACTCGTAAAGCTATGAGCGATGCTGGCTTATCTGCATCTGATATCGATAAAGTATTGTTAGTTGGTGGTTCCAGCCGTATCCCAGCTGTCCAAGAAGCTATTAAAAAAGTATTGGGTAAAGAACCAACTAAAAACGTTAACCCAGATGAATGTGTAGCTATTGGTGCTGCTATTCAAGGTGGCGTATTAGTAGGTGAAGTTAAAGACGTATTGTTACTTGATGTAACTCCATTGTCTCTAGGTATCGAAACAATGGGCGGTGTATTCACTCGTATCATTGATCGTAACACTACAATTCCTACATCTAAATCTCAAGTATTCTCCACTGCAGCAGATAACCAACCATCTGTAGACATCCATGTATTGCAAGGTGAACGTGAATTCGCAGCGGACAATAAAACATTGGGCCGTTTCAACTTGGATGGTATCCCAGCTGCTCCTCGTGGGGTTCCTCAAATCGAAGTAACTTTCGACATCGATGCTAATGGTATCGTACATGTAAAAGCTAAAGATTTGGGTACTCAAAAAGAACAAAAAATTACAATCACTTCTTCTAGCGGCTTGAAAGAAGACGAAATTGAACGCATGGTTAAAGAAGCAGAAGCTCATGCAGCAGAAGATAAAGCTAGAAAAGAAGAATTAGATGTTAAAAATAATGCAGATTCTTTAGTATACCAAGCTGAAAAAGCTTTGAAAGACCTTGAAGGTAAAGGCGATGCTGCATTATTGAAAGATGTTGAAGAAGCTAAGGACAAATTGAAAAAATCCATCGAAGCTGGCAACATTGAAGATATCAAAAAAGATAGTGAAGCTTTGGAACAACCTTTGCACAAATTAGCTGAACAAATGTATGCTGCTGCACAACAAGCACAACAAGCTGCTGGTGATGCTAAACAAGGTGAACAAACAAAAGCTGACGATAATGTAGTTGATGCTGATTACACTGTAGTTGATGACGATAAGAAATAAGAAGGGTTGGTAACTAATGGCACGAGATTATTATGACATCTTAGGGGTCAGCAAAAATGCAACCCAAGATGAAATTAAAAAAGCCTTCCGTAAAAAGGCTCGCCAATACCATCCAGATGTAAATAAAGATAATCCAAAGGAAGCAGAAGCAAAGTTTAAAGAAGCTAACGAAGCTTACGAAGTATTGTCTGATGAAACTAAAAAAGCTCAATATGACCAATTCGGCCACGACGCCTTCAAACAAGGAGGCGGCGCTGGGGCCGGTGGTTTCCAAGGTGGCTTTGGCGGTTTCGGCGGTCAAGCTGGTGGCTTCAGTGATATCTTTGGTGATTTCTTTGGTGGCATGTTTGGTGGTGGACACCAACAACATGGTCCTCAAAAAGGCAATGATCTTCGTGAAGACATAGATATATCCTTTGAGGATGCTGCCTTTGGTAAATCAATGGCAATCAATATTCAACGTCATGAAGAATGTAATCATTGTCACGGTACCGGCGGTGAACCTGGGTCTAAAGTTGATACATGTCCTAATTGTCACGGCTCTGGTCAAGAGGTTGTGATTCAAAATACACCATTTGGTCGTATGCAATCTGCTCGTACTTGTTCTCGTTGTCATGGCTCTGGTAAGGTCATTGAAAAACCATGTTCCAAATGTCGTGGATCTGGTGAAATCTTAGTAAAACGAAAAATCGATATTAAGATTCCAGCTGGTGTAGATAACGGATCTCGTCTACGCGTTTCAAATGAAGGTGAACCGGGTATATTAGGTGGTCCAAAAGGCGACCTATACGTTTATATTTACGTACGCCCTCACAAAGAATTTGAACGAAATGGCAATGATGTTATCAGTCGTGTTACAATTAGCTTTGCACAAGCTGCATTAGGAGCGACTATACAAGTGAATACCTTAGATGGTAAAGTAGAATTGAAGATCCCAGAAGGCACTCAAACGGGAACTGCATTCAGACTTAAGGGCAAAGGTATTCCTTATTTACGCAATCCAAAACAACGTGGTGATCAACACGTAGTCGTTACGGTTCAAACACCTAAAAAATTAACTGAAACACAACGTGAATTATTACTTCGATTTGCCAAAGAAGGCAATGAAGATGTGAATAACTTACAAGTTAGTAAGAGTTTATTCGAGAAAATCAAGGATCGTTTAACTAAATGAACAGCTCTGATGCGTGAATGGTTTGTTCCTGCGCATCAATAGTAAAGGAGCATTTATGCAATGGATAGAAATATCTATTGTCTGCGAAAGAGTAGCCACCGATGAGGTGACTACTCTTTTTGGCGATTATGCAGACAATGGAATTATAGAAGAAGATGTAGATAATCAACCGAATTTAGTACAATTAACGCTTTATGCTGATGCATCATTAGATCCTAACACGATTAAGTCTGATATAAAGGGGCGTCTTAACGAAAGCAATATCGAAATCACATCAATAGATGCACATATATTAGATGAATCTACGTGGCTTAATTCTTGGCAACAGTATATAGAACCTACAGAAATACTACCTAATTTAATAATCAAACCTGCATGGCAAGAATATGATAATGAACAGAATAAAACTATTATCGAAATCGATTCAGATATATCATTTGGTACTGGTTCTCATGAAACTACGAGAACTTGTGCAGAACTTTTACAGGCCTATAGTAAATCCATGAATTTAGATTCTGTTACTTGTTTAGATATTGGGACTGGGACAGGCATTCTGTTGTTAGTAGCTGCTCATTTGGGTATAAAACATCTTGTAGGTATCGATATAGAAGAATATGCAGCTAAACAGGCAAGAATTAATTGTGATAATAATCATGTCGTAGCTGATATCATTTGTGGTAATTTAGATACTGATTTTAAGGGTACCGCTCAATTGATTTTAGCGAATTTAACAGTAGATCCTTTAAAAATTTTATTGCCACAAATTGGTAAAAAACTTGATGATAAAGGTATTCTCATCATTAGTGGTATTATTGATGATCGGTATGATGAGATTATGCCTTATATTAATAAAGAGTGGCATATTATTGAGGAGCGCATTGCTGGACCTTGGCATACATTTGCGCTGGAAAAACGATGAAAAAGATATTTATTTCTACACCATTAGATGAATCCATTGTATTACCTAAAGATGTGACTCATCATATATTACATGTATTTCGCCATAATATAGAGAAACCAATTACTGTCACAGGTAGCGATAACCGTTGTGGTATCTATCAGATTAATGATGAGATAAATGGCTTAGCACAAGCTAGTCTTATAGAATACATTGATTCTCCTACATCTATGCATAGAACCATATTAGTACAATCTTATTTAAAAGGTGAAAAATTAGAATGGGTTTTACAAAAAGCTACAGAGCTTAATGTTGATACCGTATATCTTGTACCTACATCGAACTGTGTTGCTAAGTACGATGCAAAAAAATTACAGTCAAAATATAGTCGTTGGGAAAAGATTATGTTAGAAGCTTCTCAACAATGCGGGCGCACACAGCTACCTACGCTCGTTGTGGGTGAGCCCCTTTCGAATGTATTAGACATCGAATCTGAATCTTTAAAGTTGGTTGCCTATGAAAATGAAGCGGGCTATACCATAAAAGATGCTTTAAAGGCTATTAATAGTGATTCAACTAATAGGGATATTTTAATTTGTATTGGCCCTGAAGGGGGCTTTCAAGAGAAAGAAATCAATGATATTATAGAATGTGGTGGACAATCAGTTACATTAGGTCATACTATATTACGTGCTGAAACGGCTGCGATTGCTGCATTATCGATGGTTCACTATGAATTAGAACTATAAAATACTATATACATATACTATATGATGTCTATATAAAGAAATGGGAGGTGCAATGAAAACCGTTGCCTTTACAACTCTAGGGTGTCGTGTCAATCAGTATGATACGGATGCTATGAAGGGGTTATTTTTACAACATGATTATGAAGCTGTTGATTTTGATTCTAAGGCTGATATTTACGTTATTAATACATGTTCTGTTACGAATATGGGGGAGAAAAAGTCTCGTCAATTAATTCGTAAAGCTAAACGTCAAAATCAAGATGCTTATGTTATCGTTACAGGTTGTTATGCACAACTTGATCCTGATGCAATTGCTGCCATTGATGGCGTTAATCTAGTTATTGGCACAAACAATCGCTCAAAAATTGTTGAACTTGTTGAACAACTCGAAACAACAGAACGTCAAATTAATGCTGTTCGCGATATCATGAAAGAGTCTAATTTTGAAGAGATGCCATTATTTGGTAATGAATCTGATAAATCGAGAGCTTTCATGAAAATTCAAGAAGGTTGTAATAATTATTGTGCATTTTGTATCATTCCTTATACGCGTGGGAAACTAAAGTCCCGTAAAGTGGATGATATTGTAAATGAAGCGAAACGTTTAGTAGAACATGGATTTCATGAGATCGTTTTAACCGGGATTCACCTTGGAAACTATGGCGTTGAATTACCAGGAAGACCTACGCTAGCCGATGTGGTAAAAGCCCTCTTAGAAATTCCAAACTTACATCGCATACGTTTTGGATCTATTGAGTCTGTTGAAGTATCGGATGAACTCATAGAATTAATGGCTACGGATAAGCGCGTATGTCCACATTTACATTTACCTCTACAAGCGGGGTCAGATCATGTTCTAACATTGATGAAACGTCATTATACGCTTCAAGAATATAAAGATTTGATTAAGAATTTAAGAAATCGCATCCCAGATTTATCGATTACTACTGATATCATTGCAGGATTTCCACAAGAAACGGATGAAGACTTTGATGAAACAATGAATACGGTAAAAGAAATTGGCTTTACTCATATTCATGCATTTCCATATTCTATTCGTGAAGGTACACCGGCTGCAATAATGCCAAATCAAGTACCAGAAGCCGTTAAGAAGGCTCGCGTAGCGCTTTTAAATGATCTAAGCGAAAAAGGTTTACATGCGTATGCAACATCTCGTATAGGTAAACCTGGTGAAATCCTCATTGAAAAAGAGGAAAATGGATATTATACAGGCTTAACAAATGAATATATTCATGGTAGAGTTAAATCAGATGGTCAACACTCTATAGGTGATCTTATAGGCGGTACTGTGGTGGCTGTTGAAAAAGATTTTGTAATCATTGAATAAGATAGAGGAGGTCCCCATGAGCGACTGCATTTTTTGTAAAATTATTAATGGTGAAATTCCATCAAAAAAAGTATTAGAAAACGATAAATTCTATGCTTTTTATGATATTGAACCTGTAAAAAAAGTTCATGTACTCATTGTTCCTAAAAATCATGTTGCTAATATTGCTCATATTACAGAGAAGAATGAAGACTATGTTGAAGGTTTATTACCATTTGTTCGTGATGTGGCAAAAGAACTTGGTATTTCTAAGGATGGCTATCGATTGATTTTTAATACTGGCGCAAAAGCTGGTCAAAGTGTATTCCATATGCATGCTCATCTATTAGGTGGCGAAGAAATGGGTTGGCCTGAAGCGTAATAGCTTGTAATAGGAAATTATTAATTTTGAAGTAGTAAGACATCAAAAAATATTGATTTGTAATAAAATTCCTATAAAATATAGCGGTATATATTGACAGAATCTAGTGTTCTACATATAATATGTATATGTGCGTAAATAAAATTATCAGCACTTCCCTGAGATTAATTTTGGAGGGAGGGATATAGATGTCTGAAATTAAAGTCGGTAAAAACGAAACGCTTGAAAGTGCTCTTCGTCGATTCAAACGCTCCTGCCAAAAAGCAGGTGTTTTGTCTGAAGTAAGAAAACGCGAACACTACGAAAAACCAAGCGTAAAAAGAAAGAAAAAATCTGAAGCAGCAAGAAAACGCAAATTCAGAGCATAAGATGATTACCCTAATTCTGCCTTTTCATGGCTTCATGAAATCCAGAATTAGGGTTTCTTTATATATTAGTTTCTAAGGTGCTAATATGTATTTAATGATTGAGTCGTATAGGAGGTTCCCATGAGTTTAAAAGATCAATTAAAAGAAGATATGAAAGCTGCTATGAAGGCTCGAGAAGAAGGCAAAATAGCTTTATCTGTTATTCGTATGGTTAATAGTGCCATTAAGAATACAGAAATAAATGATAAAATTGAACTTGATGATAATGGTGTATTAGGCATTTTAGCTAAAGAAATGAAAACACGCCAAGATTCTCTTACAGAATTTGAAAAGGCAGGTCGTGAAGATCTAATTAGTCATGTTAAGGAAGAAATAGCTGTTCTTCAAAAATATATGCCAGCGCAAATGACAGAAGATGAAATTCGCGATGTTGTAAAAAAAGCCATTGCTGAGTGCGGAGATAATGTAAATATGGGCAACGTTATGAAACATGTTATGCCACATACTAAAGGCCGTGCAGATGGTAAATTAGTAAATACCATCGTAAAAGAATTACTAGGTTAATATTCTGGTAAAATTCTATAGAAATTTGTTGACAAGAATTTTCTCACTATGGTAATATGTACTCAAGAAAATAATTAGTCAATGAAGACTCCACTGGATAGGTATGCAATTTGTATATCTATATTGTTGGAGTCTTTTTTTATAGTTTAGGAGGCACAAATATGGCTACAAAAGAATTATTGTATTACATTCCTGCAGGTCAATATGGTAAAGAAGGTGTTTTATCTCTATTAGAACAACATCCAGAAATTAAATTCGTATCTTTAGTAGGTATCGATTTAGCTGGTAATGATACAGATGAAAAAATCCCAATGGCTGCATTCTTTGATGATTATGAAGCATTCTTTGAAGGCCGTGCTGTTCAAACTGATGGTTCCTCTGTAGTATTGACAAATATCGCTACATTGAACAATGCTCGTGTTGATATGTGGGGCGACCCAAGTGTAAACTGGTTTGTTGATTACAACTACGAAAACATTGATGAAGCAACAGGTTTGCCAACTGGTACACTTCGTATTCCTGCATTCTTGATGCATAATTACCGCTATGTAGATTCTCGTTCTATTTTGAAACGCAGCTGTGACTATGTTCGTGCAGAATTGTTATCCTTGATCAAAGAAAAAGGTTTACCTGGTATGCCTCATGTGAAAGCTGATGATGTGTTAGATATTGTTTTCACATCTGCTACTGAATTAGAATTCTGGGTAAAAACACCTTCTAAAACAGTTACTAAAAAAGAATTATCCGTTTCTCAACGTTTGCAAGAACAATACTGGCAACGTACACACGGTACTGTTCGTACTGCATTAGAACAAGCCGTAGAACGTCTTGATAAATACGGTATGGTGGCTGAAATGGGCCATAAAGAAGTTGGTGGTGTAAAAGCTAAACTTGATGAAGATGGTCATGAATCCGTTGTATTGGAACAATTGGAAATCGACTGGAAATTCTCTGGCAACCCATTACAAACAGCAGATAACGAATTACAAGCTCGTATTATCGTTCGTGAAGTATTCCGTGAAAATGGTCTTGATGTAACATTCAATGCAAAACCAATTATCGGTGTTGCTGGCTCTGGTGAACATACTCACTTTGGCGTAATGGCAAAATTAAAATCTGGCAAACTTGTTAACTTGTTCAGTCCAGAAGATATGAAAAAAGAATCTGCTAGCTCATTGGGTATTGGTGCAATCATGGGTCTATTGAAACACTATGAAGCTATTAACCCATTCATCAGCTCTACAACAGATTCCTTGAATCGTTTGAAACCTGGATTCGAAGCTCCAGTTTGTATCGTAACTTCCTTAGGTAATGATCCTTCTGAACCTAGCCGTAACCGTACAATCCTTTGCGGTTTGATTCGCGATATCGACAATCCTATGGCTACACGTTTTGAATTGCGTTCTCCAAACCCTTATACAAATACATACACTGCATTAGCATTGATTTTCATCTCTGCATTTGATGGTATGAAATATGCCATTACAAGTGGTAAAACGCAAGCACAATTGGAAGCAGAACTTTCCAAAGAAGCTGGTCAAGATGCGGATTACTTACCTAAAGAACGTGCATTCCGTTCTGAAAAAGATGTATTCGAAGACTACACTCAAGAAGAACGCAATCAAATGTTCGGCGTAGCGCCTGCAACAGTATGGGAAAACATTAAAGGTTATAAAAATAATCCTGAACTTGTAAATACATTGGCACAAGGTGATGCATTTGCTCATGATTTAATGGATTCCTTCATTGCATCCATTTTGAAACGTTGGAAACTCGTATTGGCTCATCGTATCATTCCTGATAATATGGATACAGTACGTAAAATGGTTTCCATTCACACAGATAGCCGCAATAGCATTGATGACAAACGCTTTGCAGAAGTTAATGACTTACGTTTCTATCTTGCAAAAGATAGCGATGATCGCAAATCCTTGTTCACACGTATTGTAGAAGCTTTACAATCTGAAGATTATGATACTGCATCTGCATTACAAATCGAAATGAATGACAAAATGGAAGAATTAGAAGCTAAATACGCTAATTACAGCAAAAACATTTTCTAATCCTTTGGATATGGATAAAGGTCCTACCGAAAATCGGTAGGACCTTTTTGAGTATTATAGAATCATAAATAATTATATTATTCATCGTGACCAATATATTTTTTTACCAATACTAAACTACATACGAGCACAAAAATAGAGATAGCCCATATGAGGATGTCAAAGGCTGTATCATGGGCAATAATTACTGATCGAACAATGGCCGTAATACCAATATATAGGAAAAAGTCTAAAGGAAAGTGAAAGTTATTTTTAAAGTACTTTACAATTAACGCAATAAACTCGAAATAGAGGAAGAAGGTAATTAATTCTTCAATAAGATTGTAATATGTGCTTTCATCATTAATATTGGCCCATGTAATAACACCTAAATTAATTAGTGAATTAACTAAAGCGATACACAAGGCTATACCAACGCCGAGGAGGGCGATATTTTTTATAGTTAATAATAGTTTTGAAAATTTAATCCACATACATAACTCCCATGAATAGAAAAAGGCCGTACGATGTACGACCTTAACAAGTAGCTAATATTAGATATCAGCTTTAATTGCTTCTAATGCTGCGTCAAAATTAACAGCTTGAGTTACTTCTGGAACATATTCAACATATGTTACTTTGTTATCTTTATTGATAACTACAACACCACGGGATAATAGACGTAATTCTTCGATTAAGAAACCATAGTTTGTACCGAAAGAAGCATCTTTGTGGTCAGATAATGTTTCTACTTTATCTACGCCTGCAGCACCGCACCAACGTTTTTGAGCAAATGGAAGGTCCATAGAAACTGTCAATACTACAATATCATCAGATAAACCTGTTGCATCTTGGTTGAACCAACGAGTTTGTGCATCACATACGCCAGTATCAAGAGAAGGTACTACGGAAATTACCTTTACTTTACCTTCATAATCTTTCAAAGTTTTAGGTTGTAAATCATTAGATAATACTGTGAAATCAGGTGCTTGTTGACCTACTTTAATTTCTGGGCCTACCAATGTAATAGGGTTACCTGCAAATGTTACAACACCAGTACGTTTTTCCATGTTTTATTCCTCCTAAGAGTTTATATACTAAATAGATTAAACAATGTTTCTATAGTTAGTATACCATTTCTATCCATTTTAGTAAACTAATTTTTTCGATATAGTTTGTTATTAATTTTGGATATAGTTCAGTTTAATGTTTTAGGTAGAAGAATTATGTAGTAAATGGTACGATAGAAAGAAAACAGGAGGTAGTCGATGAATCCATATGCAATTTTCAAGGAATTTTTTCGCCGTGAAGGTATATATTATCTCATCGGATTAACTATGCTAATCGCAATCGATGTAGCTTTTTTAATTGTACCACAATTAATTGGTAGTGCCATCGATACATTGAGTCATAATAAAGAGGGCTTAACCCATTATATATTGTATTTCATTGGTTTATTAATCATTATTACTGTATTGAAAGTTATATCACGTAGAACATTATTAGGATCTATTCGACGCATGGAGTATTTATTCCGCCAAAAATTATGTGCTCGTGCTTTAGAAATTCCTACTACATATTATGATGTTAACGGACCTGGTAAGGTAATGGCTTTAATGACAAATGATGTTACATCATTACGCGTTGCCCTAGGTTTAGGTGTTATGATCGTCGTTGATATTATTTTATATTCTATATTGGGCTCTATCATATTAATTCAAAAAATAGATTTTATTTTAGCCTTACAGATTATGACACCGGTTATTTTTATTTTAGGTTCAATTTTTACACTAGGCCGGCGTTTACGAAAGAAACAACGTCAGGCTCAAACTACATATAGTGACATGACAGAATTTGGGCAAGAACTATTCCAAGGCATGGATGTTATACGAGCTTTTAATAAAGAATCGATTATAGGAGGATTGTTTAATCGTATTAACAAGAAAAATTATTCCGATAATATGAGTGTAGCTATTCTTGATGCTATTTTATCGCCTCTAACTATGATTGCGCCATTTATATGTATCAGTATTAGTATGTATATATGTGGTACTTTAGCCGTAGAAGGCCTTATGACTGTCGGTGAATTCGTTACAATCAATGCTTTTATTATGCTTATTATAGGACCATTGATTTCTTTAGGTTCATTAGTAGCCATAGTTCAAAAGGGGATGGCCTCCCTTGATCGAATTATTGATTTTATGAGTCTACCTGCAGAATGTAATGACACTGATGGTAAACAACTTGGTTTAGGCGATATTGATATAAAATATTTAAATTTTACCTATGATGAATCTAAATCACCTGCATTACGTCAAATTAATATTACCTTCAAAAAAGGAGAGTTTGTAGGTATAGTGGGTAAGCCTGGCTCTGGTAAAAGTACACTCTTCAAATTATTATTAGGACTTCAAAAAGCACCATCAAAGACTATTTATATTAATAATCAAGATATTACGACATTGCCTATTGGTACTGTTAGAAATTCGATTTCTTATGTACCAACCCAGTCATATCTACTAAGTTCAACAATTGCTGACAATATTAGCTTCGGTTATGAAAATAAAAATCATACTACCGTTGCTGAAGCAGCCAAAAAAGCTCAATTATATCGTGACTTAGGAAAGGATTTGGAGAATCCATTAAGCGTATTAGCAGAGGAAGGGCGCGATTTATCAGGTGGTCAAAAACAGCGCATCAATATTGCACGTGGATTTTACAAAAATGCACCTTACTTATTATTAGATAATTGCTTCTCTGCTTTAGATGCCATAACTGTAGATAAAATGTTAGAAATATTGCAATCTACAAAGGATAAAACCATTTTATGTATATCTCAACGACTAGAGGTAATCAAGCATGCGGATCGTATCATTGTATTTGATGAAGGTAGAATTTGCGAAGTTGGAACACATGATGAGTTAATGTGTAAAAACGGTTTATATTATCAGATGTATACAGCTCAAAATAAGGAGGCCCAATAATGAAACTAAAGTATAATGATTGGCGCCTATTTACATATTTAACAAAATATATTAGGCCTTATTTATGGCTACTCATTTTGGCTAGTATAGCTCTTATTAGTAATCTATTATGCTCGCTTATACGTCCATATCTTTCTAAACAAGCTATCGATTTAGGCTTTGCTATGAAAGATTTGAATACTATTCAGCATTATGCTGGACTATATGCATTAACTATAGTTGGCAGCATTGTCTTTATTCTCCTACAAAACTATTTATTATCTACATTTGGGCAGAAGATTATTTTTCATATACGCAGTACGGTATTTGAAAAAATTCTTCATAAATCCGCCGAAGATTTTCAGTCTTTGCCTATAGGTAATTGGGTGACCCGTATTACCAATGACGTAGAATCATTGCGTACATTATATACAGATGTATTGCTAAAACTCATAAGCAGTGCATTGATGATTTTGGGCATATTAGCTTTTATGTATGCTATTAATGTGCCCTTAGCAATTGTTATGACCTTGTTGATTCCTATAATGGGGTTTATTATCTGGGTGTATCAAAAGTTTTCCAGAAAAGCTTTTAGACAAGTTCGTTCTTCTGTAGCAGCATCTAATTCGAGCATCAAAGAATTGTTAAATTACATATTAATTGTAAAAACTTATTTAGGTGAAAGAAGTATTGAACAACGGTATGATTCTGTTAATCGTGAGTTTTTAAAAGCCGGTATATTTGAGGTTACAACATTTTCTATTTTTAGACCTCTCGTAGATGGTTTGTTCTTTGTAGCACTTATTGTTATTTTTACAATGACAAATCTATTAGAATCCGTAGCAGATGCAGGCACGGTATTTGCATTTATACAATATATGGATCGATTCTTTCAACCTATGAAAGAAATTGCTGATAAATATAATTCCTTGCAAAGTGCATTGGCCGGTGCAGAACGATTGATTCCTATTTTGAATGAACCAAAGCGCGAGTTGATAACAACTGTTCCCAATGAATTTAAAACGATTGATACCATCGAATTAAAAGATGTGTATTACTCCTATGATAACAGTGATGTATATGCTTTGAATAACATTTCTTTTACAGTAAAAAAAGGGGAGTATCTTGGTATTGTAGGACTATCTGGTAGTGGAAAATCAACATTACTTTCATTATTGATGGGCATATTGCGCCCTACAAAAGGCAACATTTATATTAATGGTCATGATATTAGCCAATATGATTCTTCAATGATTAGAAATATTATGGGCTATGTATTTCAAAATGCATACTTATTTAAAGGTACGATTCAAGATAATCTTAATTTATATGATTCCTCTATCTCTATGGACACTATTATAGACGCTACTAAAAAGGTCAAATTACACGATATGATTGAATCTTTGCCAGATGGATATCAAACATCAGTAGGATATTTGGGATCGCTATTATCAGATGGCCAAAAGCAATTATTAGCCTTTGCAAGAACGTTGATTTTAAATAGACCGATTTTATTGCTTGATGAAGCAACGGCAAATATCGATAGTCATACGGAATCACAAATTCAAGAAAGTATTGAAACTATACGTGGTGAAAAAACAATTATAAATGTAGCGCATCGTTTATCAACTGTACAAAAAGCAAATAGAATTCTAGTTCTTTCTTATGGTAAGATTGTGGAAGATGGAACATTTGATGAGCTTATGCAACATAAGGGGGATTTTTACGAGTTATGGAATCACCAAAAATAGATTATATTCAATCGAAAGACAATAAGACTATAAAACATATTATCAGTTTACAACAGCGAAAATATCGGCAAAAATTTGGTGAATATACGGTGGAAGGAATTCGTGCTGTAACGGATATAGGAAAAAAAGATTGTTTGCGCTCTATTTTAATTAGAGAATCAAAGCGAAGTGAATTGGAACCACTAGTGCAAAAAGGTTTTACTGTTTCTTCCGTCTATGTAGTACAAGATCCAATATTTGATAAAATTGAGCACTCTGTAAACGGACAGGGTATACTAGGTATAGCGAAAAAATGTGTTAATGATTTGCATTCATTGATAGTAGAGGATGGATTATATGTCGCACTAGATGGTGTACAGGATCCGGGAAACTTAGGTACCATAATTCGTACAGCGGTGGCTGCTGGTGCAAAAGGTATATTCTTGTTAAAAGGAACCGTAGATCCTTATAACGAAAAATGCGTACGTAGTACGATGAGTGCGCTTTGTAATATTCCTATTTTTGAAGATGTAACATTATCTGAATTTTATGATTTCATAAAGGATAATACGATACAAACCTATGTTACCTCACTAGAAAATGCAAAACCTTATCATACCATTTCATATCCTAAACGAACCATGATTATACTCGGTAATGAAGGAAATGGAGTGTCTAGAGAAATTATTGAAATGTGTGATCAGGCTATTACAATTCCCATGTATGGTGATATAGAATCTTTAAACGTATCAATTGCGGCCGCCCTATGTATGTATAAAGTAAGAGAACAAATTTAATATATATTATAACGATACCCTGTCATCGATCATTTTTGATGACAGGGTATATAATTTTCTATAGTAGTATAAAATATGATTATCTATGATAGAAGGGTATATAAATTATGTGAAAACGATATAAAAAGTCCGTTTCCAGTATACAAGTATTACTATTTTGTATTGATTTTATATACCTGTATTTGTTAAAATAACATATATCTTTTCTGAGTGAACATTGTTTTTCCGTTTTTACGAATAAAGAGGCACGCATATGTCAAAATTAATTATAAATGCTGACGATTTTGGCCTTCATTCAGCTATAAATGAAGGTATTATCGTAGGGCATACTAAAGGTGCTATTACAAGCACATCTATATTGGCAAGTGGTGCTGCTTTTAATGAAGCAGTAGATATGGCAAAGGAATATCCAAAGTTGGGTATAGGTATTCACATTGCTTTGGTGGGAGGAATCGCTCCTGTAAGTGATCCTAGTGAAATTCCTAGTCTTGTAACAAACGAAGGTGTTTTTGTTGATAATTATATAGAGTTTATGAAGCGCATATATAGTGGCTCTATTAATTATGATGAAGTGAGAACAGAGATTACAAAGCAAGTTTCTAAAATTATGGAATCTGGTGTAAACGTAACTCATATTGATGGACACCAACATATGCATGTATTACCTAGTATTCTACCTATAGTTTTAGAACAGGCTATGCGATATAAAATTAAAGCTATACGTGTGCCAAATGAAAAAATAACATTTTTAAATGGCGTGCATAATCCTGTTCGTATTATGGGGAAATGTGGTTTGAGCACCGTGGCTGCTCAAGCATTGCCTAGCATTCGCGACAAGGGGATTTACTTTACACAATACTTCTGGGGTATGATTAATGGTGGTGCTTTAGGAGAAACAGAATTATTATCGATTTTAAAACAAGTTAGCTCTCTATCTGGGGCCCATGAAATTATGACGCATCCAGGTATTAGTGATGAAATTTTAAGAAATCAATATAATTGGGGTTATCATTGGCAAGATGAATTATCTGCTATGACATCCGATAATGTACGTAGATATATTTCACAACATAATATAGAACTCATTAATTATGGGGATTTGTTATGAGTAAGATGATGAGACGCGGCATATTTATGTTTGTCCTACTTTTTGCCGTATCTTTAGGAATCATTTATTATACTATCGATTTAGAAGCCCTAAAAACAATAACGACATTTAATGGTGAATCTTTGTTGCTTGCCATTATTGCACTTGCTTTAGGGATGTATTTTGATGGATTAAGATTGCAGCGCCTTGTAAAAATTGGCGGTTATCATTTATCAATAAAAGCTGTACTTCGGGTTATATTTAGCAATTATTTTATGGCTATGCTCACACCAGGTGCCAGTGGTGGAGCTGTGGCTCAAGTACTCGTATTAAGAAGCTATGATGTCCCGATAAGTAAGGGAACTCCAATCGTATTGATACGTACGGTTTTTTCAATCATGTTTTTAGTCATCATGTTACCGATTGTGTTTTTATATGACTCCATAGAAATACCATATATTTCAAGAGATATGTTATTACTATTTTCCTTCTTGGCCGTCATGGCCACCTTATTAGGAACATATCTTTTACAAACGGTATATATGAGGAAATTCGTATATAATCTAGCACAACGTTTTAAGGCCCATAAGACCAAAGATTGGTTGGCGAAATTAGAAACACTAAATCAAGGGCTTGCATTATTGTATAAAAAACCTACTCAATCCTTTATTGTATTTATCGAATCAGGATTAAGTTTATTATGCTTATACTGTATAGCACCGGCATTGATGTTTGCTTTTACTAATGATGTACCAATTATTACGATATTAGATAGAATGATATTATTGAATTTAATACTTTATTTTGCACCCACTCCAGGGGGAACAGGTATTGCTGAAGGATTATTCATTTTACTTTTTGCACCATTCGTACCGAGTGGCACTGTAGGTATTATAGCTGTGGCGTGGCGTGTGATGGCAGAATATGTACCATTTTTTATAGGTATGTATGCAGTATTAACTTTATATGGACGTCAGTTTGTTGCTCAGGAAACATCTAATTAATGTAAGGAGAATTAGTATGACAAAACCGAAAAAGGACAAATTTTATTTAGTTCAAGAAGATATTTTACCAGAAGCGATTAAGAAAACGATTAAAGTAAAAGAGATTTTGAAACTAGGTGAAGTAAAAACTATAAATGAAGCTGTTGAGAAAATGGATTTAAGTCGATCTGCTTATTATAAATATAAAGATTATGTATTTCCATTTTTTGAGATTGCTCAAGGAAAAATTGTTAGCATTACCGTTTCCATGTCCAATGAATCAGGTATGTTATCAAGTGTTTTAAAAGCAATAGCCGATAAAAACGGAAGTATCTTGACCATAAATCAAGATATTCCATTACAGGGTATTGCTAATAGTAGTATTTCTTTCGAAACCAAAAACTTGCAAGGTTCCTTAGAGGAATTATTACATGATATTCGCAATATGAAAGGAATTATTAAAGTAGAAATTTTAGGTCAAGCATAATATAAATGCTATATTGACCAGTCAAAAGAGAGTAGGACCATTATGAAGACCGTTAAAATAGCCTTATTAGGATTTGGTACTGTTTCCCAAGGAACATTTAATTTATTACAAGATAATGTCGATTTGATTACTAACAGAAGCGGTGTAACTATCGAGATTTCAAAAATATTTGTTCGCAACCCAGATAAATACACAAATATTACATTACCAAGCACTGCACAATACGTGACTAACATCGATGATGTGCTTAATGATGAATCGATTGCTATTGTCGTTGAATTAATGGGGGGCACTACATTTGCGAAAGATTGTGTTGAAGCAGCTTTAAAACATGGAAAAAGTGTTGTTACAGCCAATAAGGATTTATTAGCAGAAGCAGGCCCATATTTATTTGACTTAGCGTATAAAAACCACGTAGATTTACGTTTTGAAGCATCTGTATTAGGTGGCATTCCAATTATTAGAACATTATACGATTCTCTTGGCGGTAATCGAATTACTGAACTTGTTGGTATCATGAATGGTACAACAAACTTTATTTTATCTAAAATGACAGATGAAGGATTAAGTTACGGGGATGTATTAAAAGAGGCTCAAGATTTAGGCTATGCAGAAGCTGATCCAACTGCCGATGTAGAAGGATTAGATGCAGCTCGTAAACTTGCTATTTTAGCATCCATTAGCTTTAACCGTCGTATATTCTTCGAGGATGTAACTGTAGAAGGTATTACTAACATTGATACAGAAGATATTTCCTTTGGTAAGGAATTCGGATACAATATTAAACTTATTGGCATTGCAAAAGAATCGTCAAAGGGTTTATCTCTCAATGTATACCCTGCTTTCGTACCATTAACACACCCACTTGCATCTGTACGCGGCTCGTACAATGCAATTTATATTAAGGGTAATGGCATTGATGATGCCATGTTCTATGGACGTGGCGCCGGTAGTTTACCAACAGGCAGCTCCGTTGTTAGCGATATTATGGAAGTAGCTCAAAACGTAGCTTTTGAATCTACAGGACGTTTTAAACCATTCTACTTTGACCAAAAGAATATTTATTCTCCAGGTAAAATACAATCTAGTTACTACATGCGATTAGCTGTTGATAATAAAACTGGCGTTCTTGCAAAAATTGCTACAAAATTAGCAGAGCAAAAAATCTCTGTTCTTTCAATCGTTCAACGGAATAAAGATCCTGAAACAGCAGTACTTGCTATTGTGACTTCTAAATGTCCACATTCCTATATTTTAAATTTAATCGATTCTTTTAATAGCTTGCGCTCTGTGAAAGAAGTAAGCAGTGTAATCAGAATTATGGAAGCGTAATATTATGACAACTATTCGTGTACAAGTACCTGCTACAAGTGCCAACTGTGGTCCAGGATTTGATTGCCTTGGACTAGCATTAAATCTATATAATATTTTTGAATTTACACCTGATGCAAATGCTACATCTTTTAGCTATACATTTCATGGATATGGCGCTGATATATTAGAAAAAGAAGATCCTAAAAAGAATCTCATCGGCATAGCTATTGAACAAGTATTTGCTAAAGCACAAGAACCAATACAATATGGTCATATTAATTCAGAAACACTGATTCCGCCATCGCGTGGCCTTGGTAGTAGTAGTACCGCTATTGTAGGTGGGCTTTTACTAGCCAATAATCTCGTAAATAAACCACTTTCAAAAGAAGAGTTACTCATCATTGCCAATCGTATGGAAGGGCATCCAGATAATGTGGCACCAGCCATTTTTGGTAATCTTTGTTGTGCTACAGGCCTAAAAGATAAAGTGTTGAATACAGTTATCCCTGTACCAGAGTCACTTCATTTTGCTGTAGTCGTACCAGAGGTATTAGTTTCTACAGAATATGCACGATCTGTATTACCAAATCATGTGCCTTTTAAAGAGGCTGTTCAAAATGTGAGTCATGCATCGTTATTTGTAACTAGTTTAATTACGAACCAATTGGATAATCTTGCGGTTGCCTTGGAGGATAATCTCCATGTACCGTATCGAAAAACGTTGATTCCACATTGTGATAAGGTATTCTCTGCCGCAAAAGCCGCTGGAGCTTATGGTGCAACTATCAGTGGATCTGGTTCTACCTTGATTGCATATACAGATAAAGCTCACGTACAAACAGTAGCTGATGCAATGGGGCAAATCTTTGATTTCCATGGTATTGAGAACAAGGTATATGTGTTAGAGGCAGATACAGCAGGAGCCACAACTATTCAAAATGTGGTATAATAAATCTAGTTAAGGCATAGTCCAAAAACTTATGTTGGAGGACTCTATGAATAATTTTAAAACAACAATGTTACTAGCCACTTTAATAGTGATACTAGTATTATTAGGCGATGCCTTTGGCGGCGCTCGTGGAATGATGTTAATGTTCATCATATCTGCAGGCATGTCAATAGCATCGTATTGGTATAGCGATAAGATTGTGTTAGCACAATACAATGCACAACAAGTTACCGCTCAATCAAACCCAAAACTATATGGTATGGTTGAACAATTAGCTAAAAACGGTAAACTACCAATGCCAAAGGTTTATATCATCCCTACGGACGTACCAAATGCATTTGCAACTGGTCGTAATCCAGAACATGCTGCGGTAGCTGTAACAGCCGGAATTCAACGTTTATTAACAGATGATGAATTAGCGGGCGTTTTAGGTCATGAATTAACACATGTTAAAAATCGTGATACCCTAATTAGTACTATTGCTGCCATTATTGGAGGCGCTATATCTACTATTGCCCATTTTGGTATGTTCTTTGGTGGTCGCTCTGATGACCGCGATGATAATGTCAATCCACTTGCGTTGATTGGTATGGTTATTTTGGCGCCTATAGCAGCTGCTATTATTCAGATGAGTATTTCTCGTACTCGTGAATATTTAGCTGATGAGGGTGGGGCTATGTTAAGCAAGAACCCTTTAGGACTTGCATCGGCATTGGCTAAAATTGAAGAATATTCTAAATATGGAACATTACCTAATGCCAATAATGCTACAGCGCATATGTTTATAATTAATCCTATGATGGGTATTGGTGCTAGTTTGTCGAATCTTTTTAGCACACATCCTAGTACTAAGGATCGTATTGCTAGATTGAAAAAACTATCTCTAAATCCACATTATAGATTTTAATAAAAGGGAGGTTTAAAGATGGAAGAAACTTTAGTTCTTATTAAACCAGATGGTGTAAAACGTCAAATCTGTGGTGAAATTCTTACACGTTATGAACGTAAAGGCTTAATCATTAAAGCTATGAAATTACTTCAAACTCCAAAAGAATTAGCACAAGAACATTATGCAGAGCATAAGGATAAACCATTCTTTGGTGAATTGGTTGATTTTATCACTTCTGGACCTGTACTAGCTTTTGTACTAGCTGGTAAAAATGCCGTTACTTCTGTACGTACTATCAATGGTGCAACTAATCCTGTAGATGCCACACCTGGTAGTATTCGCGGTGACTATGCCTTAACTATGGATTCTAATGTTGTACATGCATCTGATTCAGTTGATTCAGCAGCACGTGAAATTCATTTATGGTTCCCAGAATATAAATAACATCTAATTAGGAGGTAAGCCATGGGTAGTAGTGTTTATACAAAAACAGGTGATCAAGGTACAACAGGTCTTTATACAGGTGAACGTGTAAAGAAATCTTCTCTTCGCGTTGAAGCCTATGGTACGATTGATGAGCTTCAAGCCTTCTTGGGATTAGCTCGAGCTTATGCAAAGAACGTAAGAGTACAAGCTGAGTTACTCGATATAGAACGTTCCTTATGGACGTTAATGGCTGATATTGCTAGCTTGAATCAAGCACCACAAATAACAGATCAACAAGTAAAACATTTGGAAAAGGTTATCGACCGTTTTGATGCAAAATTAGAACCTCTTGCAGAATTTATTCTACCTGGTGAGAATAAATCTTCTGCCTACTTACATGTATCTAGAACAGTTGCTCGTCGTGCAGAACGTGATTTATGGCGTGTATTAGACGCTGGTGAAAGCGTACATGAATCTAATTTGCGATACTTAAATCGACTATCTGATTTATGCTTCATATTAAGTCGTGTAGAAGAAGAAATCGGAGAAGAATAAACAAAAAAAGCTATGTCTTCACATAGCTTTTTTCTTTATTAAGATTGTGTAATTTCTTGATTCAATACATCATGTGGACTTGGATAGAAAAAGAAGATATGAGGAATTTGATATCTAAATTTTTCACGCAATAAATCTGCTAATGTTGTCTCAAAATTTATAATTTTAGATGCATCAAAAGAAAAATCCTCTACTAATACAAACATTTGTGGTTCCACAATAGGTGCATTAGGAGGTAATTCAGAAGGGTCTAGCGG
Source organism: Veillonella sp. ICM51a (assembly GCF_000524355.1). Taxonomy (NCBI): domain Bacteria; kingdom Bacillati; phylum Bacillota; class Negativicutes; order Veillonellales; family Veillonellaceae; genus Veillonella; species Veillonella sp. ICM51a. The sequence goes on along the minus strand of NZ_JAPX01000023.1, from coordinate 80,106 downwards.
AACATTAACAACTACACGACATGTACCAATATATCCACCTTGACCATCTTCAATAGCTACACGATAGGTATTTTCCCAAAGGGTAGACATCATTTTTAATTTCATATTCATAATTTCCATAGTGTATCTCCTTTTGTTATACTAATAATGATACAGAAATTATATATACTTGTATAGGTGGTTTATGAAATCTACAATTATTCTATGCTCCGGAGGAGCTCGTAGTGGAAAAAGTGAATTTGCAGAACAATTAGCCTTATCCTTAAAAGGGCGCAAGGCATATGTTGCTACAGGGCAAGCTTTTGATGACGAAATGAAAGATCGTATTAAAAAGCATCAATTGCGCCGTGGTAAAGAGTGGATTACCTTCGAAATTCCACTATACTTACACAAAAATTGGGAACAAATTAAGAATGTAAGTGATGTCATCTTGATTGATTGTCTTACAATGTTTACATCAAATCACGTCTTTGCTCATGGGGATATCAATTCGCAGGAAGATGCTAATCGTATTGAATCTATTATTTTAGAAGAGTTGCGACTATTATTACAGGAAATTAATAACAGTAATGATAAAACTGTTATTTTTGTGACCAATGAAATTGGATTAGGTATTGTACCGGAAAATAAATTGGCAAGATATTTCCGCGATATAACTGGTCGTGTAAATCGAGAGGTTGCTAGTGCTGCCAATAAAATGTACTTAACAATTAGTGGAGTAACCATAGAATTAAAATCTCAGGAGGTTCATATAAATGGCTAAAAAAATCATGTTCCAAGGAACGAGCTCTAATGTAGGCAAAAGTATTTTATGTACTGCATTATGCCGCATTCTTTATCGAATGGGCTATAAAACGGTGCCATTTAAAGCACAAAATATGGCTTTAAACTCCTATGTAACCAAATGGGGTGATGAAATTGGACGAGCACAAGTTGCCCAAGCTGAAGCAGCTGGTATTGATCCTATTGTACAGATGAACCCTGTATTGCTTAAACCTACAGGAAATCAGTCATCTCAAGTCGTATTAATGGGCAAACCAGTTGGTGTCTATAGTGCTAAAGAATATCATACTCATTACTCCTTAACAGCTCTTGATAAGGTCAAAGAATCTCTTGCCTTTCTCGATGAAAATTTTGAAATGATTGTCATCGAAGGTGCTGGTAGTCCTGCTGAGGTTAATTTAAAAGCTAATGATATCGTAAATATGCGTATTGCTAAAATGACACAAGCGCCTGTATTTCTCATTGCCGATATAGATAGAGGTGGTGCTATTGCTTCTATTGTTGGTACATTAGAATTACTCGAACCAGAAGAACGCGATTTAATAAAGGGGATCGTAATTAATAAATTCCGTGGCGATATTAAGTTATTAGAACCAGCATTGACTTTCATCGAAGAAAAAACAGGTAAAAAAGTAGTTGGTGTTATTCCTGCCATAGAAAACCTTGATATTGATGAAGAAGATTCTGTAGCTTTGGAAAATAAAAAGAGTGTAGGTTCTAAAGACATTCAAATTGCTGTAATCCAAACACCTAAAATCTCTAATTTTACAGACTTTGATGCATTGAACTATGAACCAGATGTATCCGTTCGTTTTGTCGGTTCTGGAGATGTTATTGGTACGCCTGATTTGATTATTTTACCAGGTTCTAAAAATACATTGGCTGACTTAACATATTTAAAAAACTCCGGCTTAGCTAATGAGATTAAAGAGCTCGCGGAAAAAGGAACTCCTGTAATCGGTATTTGCGGTGGTAACCAAATGCTTGGTACTGCTATATATGATCCGCATCACATGGAAGGGGATATTGAGGAGAGTGAAGGTCTCGGTTTAGTTAACTCTACTACAACCATGAAGGATCAAAAAACGACACATCAAGTCACATTTGATGTTGAGAATTTACATTTCCTTAACGGTACATTTTCTGGTAGTGAACTTGTAGGCTATGAAATTCATATGGGGGATACAACACCAAATGATAATACTGTAAAACGTTGTTTTACCATTACTAAACGTAGTGAAACTCCTATAACGGTCGTAGATGGGTTTATCGATGGTCGTCATCAAGTTATGGGTACCTACATTCATGGTGTTTTTGATAATGATGAATTCCGTCGTTTTATTATAAATCAATTGCGTTTACGTAAAGGATTAGATGAAACACCTGTTGTTTTCCATTATTTCGAACATAAAAACAATGCGTATAATCGTTTAGCAGACATCGTAGAAGAACATTTGGATATGGATTACATTATGACTCTATTAAAGGATAATGGGTGATATTAATGGATTTAAACATTCTCTTAGAGTGGTTTAAACACTACAACTATGTGTGTATTCCAATTTTGGCATTTATTATTGATACGATTATTGGGGATCCCAATAGTAAGTTTCATCCTGTTGCCCTAATTGGTCGTGTCATATCATTTTTTGAGGCTGTATTTTATAAAGATACAGATAATGATACAAAAAAACTTTGGTATGGTGGTATTGCAGTTGGATTTATATTGTTAACCATTTATATCATAGCCTCATTAATTCTATGGATTGGTAGTCTCATTAATGAATGGGTAGAATATTCTATTCAAGTTCTCATCGTGTACATTACAATTTCACCTCGTTCATTAGGTGCGGCTGGATTTGAAATTAATAGATTGCTTAAACAAGGTCGTATCGATGATGCAAGACATCGCGTTTCATGGATTGTAGGGCGCGATACAGAAGATCTTGATGAAAGTGAAATCACTCGGGCCACAGTAGAAACGATATCAGAAAATACTATTGATGGCATAATTTCACCACTATTTTTCTTTATATTAGGTGGTCCTATAGGAGCTATATTATATCGCACAGCTAATACTATGGATTCCATGTTGGGATATAAGAACCAAAAATATATGTTCTTTGGGCGTGTGGCGGCTCGTTTAGATGATATATTAAATTGGATTCCAGCACGACTAACATTCCTATTATTAGTTATTTCTGCCTTTATATTACGATTTGATGGCAAATCCGCATTTCGTATTGGTCTTCGCGATGCCTATAAACATCCTAGCCCTAATGGTGGCTATGCAGAAGCGCCTGTAGCAGGGGCATTGCACATTCGCCTAGGCGGTTATAACCAGTACTTTAAAAAGATGACGTTTCGTGAATATATGGGTGATGCATTAGAAACACTAAATCGACTACATATTACTCGATCTATATATATGATGTATTTGTCAACAATACTTATGATAATCATCACCACTATAGTCGCTTATCAATTTATGGAGTAATACATAGATGACACCTTTCTTTATAGCTTTACAATTTCTAACTAGACTAAAAATAGTAAATCAAACAGAATGGTCCATGGAAGATTTTGGTAAGTCTGTTGGTACATTTCCTTTTGTTGGATTGATCATCGGTATATTTTTAACCCTAATTTATTTTATATTCTCTCAATTTTTGTCACCTATGCCATTAATGCTTATTATCGTTATTAGTGAATTTTTGTTCACCGGTGGTTTACATGCTGATGGATTAATGGATACAAGTGATGGACTTTTTTCTGGCCGTGAAAGAGAGAAAAAACTAGAAATAATGAAGGATAGCCGTGTAGGTTCCTTTGGGGTTGTAGCTTTTGTATTTATCACATTGTTAAAATGGCAACTGTTAACTGCAATTCCTATACCTGAATTTATACCTATTATACTTGTAATGATGCCTCTCATGAGTAGATACACATTGATTTTAAGTATTCGCTCTTATCCATATGCTCGAAAATCGGGTATGGGACAGGCCTTTGCAGTATATGCACCAAAACATGTCATCACATGGAGCACGATTTCTACTTTCTGTATGCCTATTATTATTTGTTTACTTTTATCGTTACTATATGTAATCGCTTTAGGTATAACAAGTATACTTTCGATTCCCTTTATACCATATAACATAGCTATTTTTGGCCTAGCATACGCTTTGGTAGGCTTAATGGAAATCAATATTTTCTCGATGATCGTTAGCTATATCATCAACCGTATTATCAATCATTATATAGTTAAACAACTAGGTGGAACGACTGGTGATACATATGGCTTCGTTGTTGAAGTAACAGAGGTCTTGTTGATATTAGTATATATAATTACGTTGACATTATTATCTTCTGTTGTGAAAGCTCCTATTCTTTAATCATTTAATTATACATAGATTGTTTTATTGTGTAAGGAGGATTTAGTGACTTATTATGTTCGTGCACCAGGCACTTGTGGGGAATTTATCCAAGGGGCCATTGATGGACAATCATTTCTTGTGACATGTCCAATCAACCGCTATTCCTATGCACTGAGCCAGGTAACACATCCATTGCCACACTATTATTGCTCCTTACAACCTAAGTCTAGTCAAGCTCGCAACTTAGTAAAGGATATTTTACATATTCCTAGCCGTGATAATACTGCTATCTATATAAGATCAGATATTCTTCAAGGAAAAGGAATGGCTTCTAGTTCTGCGGATATAGCAGTAGCAGCAATGGCCACTGCTTTATCATGTAATAGAGCATTAACACCAAAAGAACTAGAAACCATCTGTTTATCAGTAGAGCCGACGGATGCTGCTTTTTATCCTGGTATTACACAATTTGATTATATAAATGGGTCCATCTGTAATTTTTTAGGAACGTGTCCGCCTTTAAAAATACTCATATTTGATGAAGGTGGTACTATTGATACCATCTCTTTTAATCAACAAAAAGATTTATCCCATAAAATACAGGAGAAAGAGCCTATCATTAGAGAATCACTAGAGCTCTTCAAAAAAGGTCTAGAAACACATGATATTACGTTGATAGGACAGGCCGCTACATTGAGTGCCTTTGCTAATCAACGTATTTTATATAAACCAAATTTATATGAATTTCATGACATTGGTAATGCTTTTCATAGCGTCGGTACAATCATTGCTCACAGTGGTACAATAATGGGACTATTATTTCCAAGTGATTATACGGCTATCGATGAATGTAAGCGATACATCGAAAAAAAATTACCTACCTTACAATATATTGATATTGTGGAAACAACAAATGAAGGACTAACATATATAAAACGATAAAGGAGGATCTCCTATGCCAGATACACATGGCGGAAATATCTTTAAATTTTCTCATGACCACAAAATAAATCTATCTGAAGTAACTGATTTTAGTGCCAATATTAATCTATTAGGACCTAGTCCAAAAGGCTTAGAAGCACTAAACGAACGGTTGCGATATATATCTCATTATCCAGATGTTACAAATGATGATGTTATGAATACTATTGCCGATGTATATGGTATAGAAAAAGATTCTATACTTCTTGGTAACGGAGCTGCAGAGCTCCTCTATGCAGTTGGACGATTATCTGGATTTACAGGGGCTTTTGTTCCTGCGCCTGGCTTCTCTGAATACCAAGCCTCTATGGATGCTGCGAACATACCTGTAAGGGAAATTTTTTATCGTCAGCGACAAAATGATGATGGCACCCCATATTTTGAAGTACCTTATTTAGCATTACAAACATTTGCTGCTGAATTAAAAGGTCAAGATGGACGCATTATCGTATTTTTAGGTAACCCTAATAATCCAGATGGAACATTGTTGGATAAACAATCAATCAAGGTATTAGCACAAATGTTAAAAGATGCTAATAGCTTACTTGTTATCGATGAATCGTTCATTGATTTTATTGGTAATGAATCGTTACGAGACAATAGCCACTCTATGCGCGAGCTCATTAATCAATATGACAATGTAATTATCGTACATTCTTTTACAAAATTTTATGCTGTACCAGGACTTCGTATTGGTGCAGTGTTCGCTAATCCTACATTAATACAAGAATTGCGTCAATATATTCCTGCATGGTCTGTAAATACATTGGCACAAGCTTATACTGAATCCGCACTAACCGATACTAAGTATATTAACGATAGTAAGATGGTATTGGCTAATGAAGCAAAGTATATGTATGAATCATTATCTGCTATTAAAGATTTAGTAGTCTATAAGCCATCTGCCAATTATATCTTAATGGAAATTAATGATCCTGATATTACAGTTACAGATGTACAAACTAGATTAGAAAAACATAATCTATTAATTCGTAGCTGTGCTAATTATAAAGGGTTAGGTCCAAAATGGATGCGGATTGCTATAAAAGATCATGCACACAACGTGGAACTTATTCATTTATTAAGTACCATATTTGAGAAATAGGAACACAACATGAAAACATTATATATTATTAGACATGGCGAAACAGAATGGAATAAGATAGGTCGCTATCAAGGCATAACCGATGTTCCTTTGAATGATAATGGAATAGCACAGGCAAAAGCTTGCGCTAATGCATTGAAGAATGTACATTTTGATCGTATTTTATCAAGTGACCTATCTAGAGCCCTCGTAACAGCAGAAACGATTCGTGGTAATCGAAATATCGATATTACAATAGATCCTCGGATGCGAGAAATTGATTTTGGTGACTGGGAAAAATTATTGTTCTCAGAAATCGAAGAACGATGGCCAGGCCTTATTGATCAAATGTATCGACAACCTGATATTGTCAAGCTACCAAATGGAGAAAGCTTTCAAGAAGTACAAAATCGTGCATGGGATGGTCTTTCAGAATTTATAAGTCAAAATGATGATGACGAAACAATTTTAATAACCTGTCATGGTGGGACGATTCGTACACTTTTATGTAAAATGCTTGATATTCCCATTGGTCACTGTTGGAATTTCAGCCAAGGTAATACAGCAATTAATCGCATATTTTACAATGGTATGGGACCATCGGACCATAATATTTTAAACTTATTAAATGATACTGCTCACGTAGATAATTTAAGAGGGCATGTATAATTGATTCTTTCAAATGCTATGAAAGAGGAATTAAGATGCGATTAGATAAACTATTAGCCAATAAAGCCTTTGGTAGTCGCAAAGAGGTTCACCAAATTATAAAGGATGGACGTGTTACTGTAAACGGTGTTGTTATCCTAAAAAAGGACCAATCCATACATATAGATGATGATATCATTGCAGTTGATGGCGTACAAATATCAACAAAACAACAGTATTATATTAAATTTCATAAACCTGCTGGATATATTACGGCTGTAGAAGATCCTATGCATCCTGTAGTGATGGATTTATTACCACCTGAGTTTAAGAAAATGGGTGTATTTCCTGTGGGACGCCTAGATAAAGATACAGAAGGTCTATTATTACTCACAAACGATGGTATTTGGGCGCATTCTATCATTAATGGACACAAACATGTACCGAAGGTATACTATGTGGAATTTAATGGTAAACTCACAAAAGAAGGTCTTGAACGTATAGAAACAGGAATAGTATTAGGGGATGGAACCCAATGTAAACCGGCTAATATAGACGTTCTTTCTGAACAGTCTCTACATATAACCATTGAAGAAGGCAAGTACCATCAAGTTAAACGTATGATTGGGGCCGCTGGAGGCGAAGTTACCTATTTAAAAAGATTGTCCATAGGTCATATTACATTAAATGGCATTGAGGCTATTAATACATATTCAGAAATAGACGACCAAGATGTAGTAGACTTTAAAAAATAGCATGAAAATCTATTCAATATAGGCATTTTATGGTATTATAAGGTGTACTTTATAGACTAGGAGCATGATTATGAACGGATTAAATCAGCTACAAAAGTATATTAAAGAACAAGAATTAACTGGTGTCGTTTTAATTGACCCTATAAATTTACATTATTTTGCTGGTTTTACAGGTACCACAGGATTTGCTATTGTCACACAAGATAAAGCTTTCATGATTACCGATTTTAGATATACAGAGCAAGCTACAAAACAATGTGAAGGCTATGAGGTTATTCAATATGAAACATCAGTTATGGATACTCTTGTAGATATTTTTAATGACAATCACATCCACGATGGTCTCTTTGGTATTGAAGGAAAATATATGCCTGTTGATACATATGAAACCTTATGTGATACTTTAGATGAACGCTTTAATTTTACATCTATCAATTTTGCAAAATTACGTGCTGTAAAACGAGAAGATGAATTAGAATTAATGCGTAAAGCTGCTAAAATTGGAGACGATGCATTTGCAGCATTATTACCGCAATTAAAGGTGGGTATGACGGAGAATGACGCGCGTATCATACTCGAATCAGAAATGTTAAAACGAGGTTCAGAGGAATCTTCATTTGCAACAATTGTAGCATCCGGCAATCGCTCTAGTATGCCTCATGGTGTGGCTAGTGATAAGATTATAGATGCCGGTGATTTTATCACCTTTGATTTTGGCGCCGTGTATAAAGGGTTTCATTCAGATATGACTCGAACCGTCGTTATGGGCCCCGCATCAGAGCAACAAAAGAATTTGTATAGTATAGTTTTAGAAGCTCAAAAACGAGGTGTTGCAGCAGTTCGTGCAGGAATTACAGGCAAAGAACTTGACGCAGTATGTCGTGACTATATACGAGAACGAGGATATACCAAGGAGTTTAATCATGGTACGGGACATGGTGTGGGTCTAGAAATTCACGAAGAACCAGTAGCCAATGCAAAGTCCGATACGGTATTTTCCGAAAATATGATCATTACGGTAGAACCAGGTATTTATCTTTCTGGTGAAATCGGATTGAGAATAGAGGATAGTGTTATTGTTAAAGCTGATGGCTGTGAATTATTAACACATAGTCCAAAAGAGTTAATCGAAATAGGTATTTAGAAGGAGAAGAGTTAGATGATTTCCAGTAATGATTTCCGCCCAGGTGTAACCGTTGAGATCGACGGTAATGTATGGCAAGTAGTTGATTTCCAACACGTTAAACCAGGTAAAGGTGCTGCATTCGTGCGTACAAAAATGAAAAACTTGCAAACTGGTTCCGTAGTAGAACGTACTTTCAACGCTGGTGAAAAAGTGCCAAAAGCACATGTTGACCGTCGTCGTATGCAATACTTATACGAAGCTGATGGCGCATACACATTCATGGACAACGAAACATATGATCAAGTGGAATTGAATGTTGAACAACTAGGTGATGCTAAAAACTTCCTTCTTGAAAACATGGAAGTATCCATCATGTTCTTCCAAGGTATTGTAATCGGTATCGACTTACCTGTAGCTGTAGAACTTCGCGTAGTTGAAACTGATCCTGGTATCCGTGGCGATACTGCAACAGGTGGTAATAAACCAGCTGTATTAGAAACAGGCTACACTGTAAAAGTACCTCTCTTTATCGAAGTAGATGATGTACTTCGTATTGATACTCGTACTGGTCAATACATCGAACGTGCCTAAAACTATTTCATTGATATAGTGGGCCAGATCTTTTAAATGTAATATAGTCCCCCATATATCTTTGTTAAGCTGAGCACTTGTCGTCTATGTCATTATATAGGGACAGGTGCTCTTTTTTGAAAGAGGCCTATATGACTAAGAAAAATACTGAGTTAGAAACTGGTAAAATTAAAATCGCAGACAATGTATATGCTATTATTATTAGTATGACCGCATTGGATACTAAAGGAATCCATCATATGAGTTCTACCTTTAATGATGGGGTTAATACCTTTTTTGGACGTAAAAATACCCATGAAGGTGTAAAGATTTCCTTTAACGATGACGGAGTAATTTCAGTTACATTATATGTGAGTATCTCCTATGGGTATCGCATACCTGATATTGCACTGCGCTTACAAGAGCGGATTAAAACTGCACTCGTCAATTACACAGAAATAGAAGTTGAAACAATTGACATCGTAGTCCAAGATATTATTTTTGATGATTTTACACCTGAACCAATTCAGCGTAACGAATAATAGGAGGGCCTATGAGTCAAGACGATAAATTAAACTATGGCTTAGATACAGCAACAGTAGATATTGCAGATTCCGTCATCATTGATGTTGCTATTAAGCCCTTAAGTACAATTCCTGGTATTCATTCTTTAAGTCCACGCTTATATGATGAAATTGTTGATGGTATAACGAACGCTTTTGGACAAAAAAATTTACCAGGCATTAATGTAAAGCATAGAAAAGGCTTTATCGAAATTAATGTGTATATCCGTTGTCTATACGGATACAATGTAATAGATATAGCAAAACAATTGCAGTCTGAAATTAAACAAACACTAAAGAATACGCTTGACCTTGATCACGTAAAGGTTGATGTACATATTGAAGGAATTATCAAAGAATAAGGAGACAATATGTCTAAAAAGAGAAATAGACGTGAAGCACGTCAATATGCATTCCAAGTTCTATACGCTAATGAATTTCATACCTCTAATGATGATGTGTTTTTCCCAGATGGAGAAATCTCGTTGTCTATGGATATTGCTTATGCAAACCAAATAATAGATGGTGTGTTATCCCATCTCGAAGAAATCGACACAATACTTGAACCATATTGCACAAAACGGAAATTTGTACTTATGGATAAAGTAGACCGCGCCATTTTACGTCTTGCGATTTGGGAGCTCAACTACAATAGTGAAGAGGTATCTCCATCTATTGTTATCAACGAGGCTGTACAATTAGCAAAATCCTTTGGTTCTGATGCATCCTATAAATTAATCAATGCGATTCTAGATGCTTATAATAAGAGTAAATAATGAAACGATATTTTCTAGGAATTGACACAAGCTGTTATACGACGAGCTGTGCCATTATTGATGATGAACTAAATATAGTAGGGGAAGCTCGAAAAATATTAGATGTAAAGCCAGGAATGAAGGGACTTCAACAATCTAATATGGTGTTTCAACATACAAAGGTATTGCCTCGTCTTATCGAAGAATTACCTCAAGTTCCATTATCGGGTATTGGTGTTAGTGCTTTTCCTAGACGCTCTGATGATTCTTATATGCCGGCCTTTCTTGTTGGTCATGGTTTCGGTAGAGCACTAAGTCATATGATGCAAGTACCAATGTATGAATTTGCACATCAAGAAAATCATATTTTAGCAGCCCTAAGAGAAATTGGACATGTCCCTACGTTTCCATTCTATAGCTTACATCTTTCTGGTGGTACTACAGAACTCGTTTTAACAGAATATAAAGGTAAGGGAGTTTTTGAAAGCTCTATTATCGGTGGTTCTAAGGATCTACAAGGCGGACAATTTGTCGATCGTGTAGGTGTTGCATTAGGTATTCAATTTCCTTGTGGCAAAGAATTAGAACTGCTTGCTTCACCAACAGATACGTATGATCCGCTACCTTCCTCTGTTAAAGAAGGATGGATTAGCTTTGCTGGACCTTGTAGTGCTGCACTGCGTAATATTGAAAAAGGGGCGTCACCTGCATCTATGAGTAAGGCACTATTTAGTTGTATAGGAAATTCTCTGGAAAAATTATTAACCTATCATCTCAAACATACACCAGTATCAACATTAATTGCCGTGGGTGGTGTAATGAGTAATTCTATACTACGCAATCGTCTAAATGGTTTTTGTCATAAGAATAACGTAACTGTTCATTTTGCAAATCCTAAATTCTCCGTCGACAATGCTACGGGAAATGCTTATGGGGCATTTTTAGCAACACAAAAGTAGGTATATCGTGAATGTATTGAGTATTACCCAATTAAATAACTTAATAAAACGAACAATAGATAGAGAGTATCTACTAAAAAATGTCTATGTTAGTGGTACCATAACAAATGCTAAGCGTCATAGTAGTGGCCATGTGTATTTTTCCTTAAAGGATGAAGAATCATCTATAGATGTAACGATGTGGTCTAGTACGGTTCAAAGTAAAGGACTCGTTAATGCATTCCAAAATGGATTATTAGTAACAATCAAGGCATCCGTTAATTTCTATAACAAAATGGGCCGTTTAAATCTTATCGCATCGGATATGCAGGTTGGTTCTAAAAGCCCATTACAGCTTGAATTCGATGCTCTGCAAAGAGAATTATCCGCATTGGGCTATTTTGATGATGCTCATAAACAACCAATACCAGTTCTATCAAGTTGTATCGGTATTGTCACATCCTCTACAGGTGCCGTTTTACACGATATATTACACATTAGTGAACATAGAAATCCACTCATGCAATTTAAATTATTCTCTGTACCAGTTCAGGGAACAACAGCGGGTCCAATCATAGCTAAAGGAATTGAAGCTGCAGATAAAGATCCAGATGTTGATGTCATTATCGTCGGTCGCGGCGGTGGTTCAATGGAGGATTTATGGTGCTTTAATGATAGAGTTGTTATCGAAGCTATTTACAATGCATCTACACCTATTATTTCTGCAGTAGGTCATGAAACAGATTATACATTAGCTGATTACGCTGCTGATATGCGTGGTGCTACACCTAGTCATGCCGCAGAAATTGCAGTGCTTCCGTTGACTACACTACAACAGGATTTACAACAAAAATTTGATTATTTACAGTATGTAATGGATCAAACATTACAGCAAAAACGTATTGAATTAAGTACAATTTTTAATCGTCGCCTCGGGTTTCCTGCATTACAATTACTGCATAAACAAAATTCTCTCTTACAATCCTATAAGGAGAAATTACAAACTTTAGCGTCACAACGATGGCAACATGAAAAGCATAAACTTTCACTTATAACACAGGAATTATCACTACAAAATCCAATCCATTTAATGGTGAAAGGCTATTCCAAAATAGAAAAAGAGGGTCATACTATAAGTTCAATTCAAAATATGGCCAAAGGAGATGTATTTAAAATTACATTGCGTGATGGTTCTATAAAAGCAGTTGTAGAGGAGGTATTACCGGATGGCAGCATCACTGAAAAGTTATGAAAAAAAATATAAAGCTCTTGAAGATATCGTTCGTCAACTCGACGATGGTGAATTATCTATGTCAGAGCTGTTAAATCAATATAAAAAAGGCTTAACCTTAGTTAAGGAATGTGCAGATATGCTGGATTCTGTGGAAGGTGAAATTCAACAGATTATCGAAGAGGTACGCATCGGAGAGTAATAAGCTATGTTAAAGACATATTTAGAAACTAGCAAACAATCGATTGAACACTGGTTAAGTGCCGTATTAAATTCCCCTATACCAGAATATAAACGTTTATATGAATCTATGAACTATAGTTTATTACAAGGGGGAAAACGAATTCGTCCTATCTTAACCAAGGCTGTTTTAGATGCAATGAAGGTTGATGCATCATTATATAAAGAGTTCCTATGTGCATTGGAATGTATTCATACATACTCACTAATTCATGATGATTTACCAGCCATGGATAATGATGATTATCGCCGAGGCAATTTAACCAACCATAAGGTATATGGAGATGGCATGGCAATTTTAGCAGGTGATGGTTTATTGACCTATGCATTTCAACTTTGCACTGAAAATACAACCGCATCAGCTGAGCAAAAAATCAAGGCTATCCAATGTTTAGCGACCGCAGCTGGTCCTGAAGGCATGGTTGGCGGACAAGCTTTTGATTTACTATCCGAAGGAAAACATATCCCTCTAGAGGAATTAAAAGTTTTACATAGTGGAAAAACAGGTGCTTTATTTAATGCGGCCATTGAGTTAGGGCTCATCTTATCTAATGCTGACCAAGCAAAATATGCCGCCTATATGACATATGCCAATTGTCTTGGTTTGCTATTCCAGATTACAGATGATATTCTTGATGTAACGGGAACCATTGAAGAGTTAGGCAAAACACCTGGTAGTGATATACGACAAGATAAATCTACTTATGTTTCATTGTTAGGGCTTGATGAGGCACGTAATGAAGCACATATAGTCGCACAAAAGGCACATGCTGCTTTAGCAACAATAGAAGATGATACACACATACTAAGTGCTATTATTGATTATTTAATGGATCGTACACATTAAACATTAGAGGGTAAAGTTATATGTACCATATTTTAGAGGAAATTTGTCATAATTATATAGCGCAAGCCGCATTTTGGGGCTGGTTTTCAGCACAAGCCATTAAATTCTTATGGCAACTTGTCCGTTATCGTACATTGCGTTTTGAACGTTTAGTAGGTTCCGGAGGATTTCCTAGTTCACATACATCCTTTGTAATTTCTACTACTGCCGCTTTGTACTTTAAAAATAATGGTATTACTGATATATTTGTGGTAGCATTAGTATTTTCTATTGTAGTCATGTATGATGCGTCTGGTGTACGTCGTCAAGCTGGTCGACAAGCACAAATATTAAACCAAATTGTGGAGTATTTTAGTAAACGAAATATTCCTGTTATTTTAAAAGACCGAGAAATTGCATTAAAAGAATTACTAGGTCATACGCCAGTTGAAGTATTTGGTGGTTTAGTATTAGGTATTCTAATAGCTTATATTCAATATTTCTATGTGTATAATGGTGTCATATGAGTAATAAAGAACGTTTAGATATTCTCCTTGTTAACCGAGGTTTATTTGAAAGTCGCGAAAAAGCAAAAGCCGCTATTATGGCTGGTCAAATCTTTATGGATACAACACGAATCGATAAAGCTGGTACAAAGGTTCCTGTAGATGCAAATCTCACAGTGAAAGGTAATACCTTACCATATGTAAGTCGTGGAGGCTTAAAATTAGAAAAAGCTATTCAAATATATCCCATTGATTTAACCGATGCAGTCATGATTGATATTGGAGCTAGCACGGGTGGATTTACAGATTGTGCATTGCAAAATGGTGCATCCAAGGTGTTTGCAATAGATGTAGGATATAACCAACTAGCTTGGAAACTTCGCCAAGATGAACGCGTAATCAATATGGAGAAGCAAAATATACGTGCGGTTACTGCAGAACAATTGGGTGAACTTGTAGATTTCATATCTATTGATGTAGCTTTTATATCTCTCGATAAGGTATTACCTGTAGCTACTACACTATTAAAAAATACAGGTTCATTAGTAGCTCTCATCAAGCCTCAGTTTGAAGCCGGTAAAGAAAAGGTCGGAAAGGGAGGTATTGTTCGAGAGCGAGCAGTACATGAAGAGGTACTTTCACGTATATTACAGGTTGCTTATGATTGCAAATTATATTTACACGGATTAACCTTCTCACCAATTAAAGGGACGGAAGGCAATATTGAGTTTTTAGGATATTTTACTAAATCTGAAGAAGGTGCATTATCTATAACTGATGAATTAATTACAGCAGTTGTAGATGAGGCTCACACGCTATAGGAGAAAGATATATGCGTATTGGTTTTTTCCCTAATATGGGTAAAAGTACAATCATGGCCGTTCTTAAAATGGCAGCTCATATCTGTAGAGAAGAGCAAATAGAAGTATATTTACCAGATGATCTTGAAAGACCTGATACTTACAAGGTATTACAAATACCAAAGGAAAATGTACTTCCTAGACCAGAGATTTTTAAACATATTGATGTAGCATTTAGTTTTGGTGGCGATGGCACCATCATCCATTTAGCACGTCAAATTTTCTCTTATAATATACCTGTATGTGGTATTAACTTAGGGGAACTTGGTTTCTTAAATCAAATTGAAGTTCATCAATTACAAAGTCATATTAAACGCATTGCTCAAGGTGACTATACAATTGAAAAAAGAGGCCATCTTCATGCCTATATAGATAGGGGAGACGGAACAAGAGAAGACTTAGTCCCAATTATTAATGAAGTCGTTATTACACGTTCTGAACCAGCTAAAATGGCGCGTATCAATTTAGCTGTAAATGGACAACATACGCAGATGTATCCTTCTGATGGACTGATTATTTCATCAGCTACAGGGTCTACAGGATATAATTTATCGGCTGGTGGTCCTATTATGAAGCCAGATAATCGATCTATTATTATAACCCCAGTTGCGCCACATTTAATTCAAGGTATCTCTATGGTCTTAGAAGAACATGATACCATTCAAATTACAATGCCTGATCGTGAACCTCAACTGCATATATGCATAGATGGTACATTTGACTATTCATTTACTAACAAAGAAGCTTTACATATTTCATCGAATCCTGTGTATTGTTTATTTGTTCGATTTAAAGATCAATGCTTCTTTGGCACATTATTTAAAAAATTAGCATCTCGTAGGGACGAGTTATTATAAGGAGTGTGAACGCATATGATTAATATCAACAATGCAGTTCAATTTCAACATCTTATTTGGGATCGCATTATGAAATCTGCCTCTGTTGTAGTGGATGCAACATGTGGCAATGGCCACGATTTACTGTATTTAGCAGAACGAGCTCAATCTGAGTGTCATTTATATGGCATAGACATTCAAGAACAGGCTGTCAGTGCTAGCAGGGAATTACTAGCATCCAAGAAATTGCAGTCAAATGTAACAATTACATTTTTACACAATTCTCACGACATTGTACTTCATCAAGAAATCAAAGAAAATACCATTGATTTAATTATATTTAATTTAGGGTATTTACCAGGTGGAGATCATAGCATCATAACACGTCCTCATAATACGATTGAAGCTCTAAACAATGCATTTCCTAAACTCGCTAAGGATGGAATCATTACTATCGTAGCATATCCTGGCACACCTGAAGGTATGGAAGAGAAAGAAGCATTGCATGAATATATCGCACAGTTAGATCAAGCAAAGTATAATGTATGCCATTGGCATCCTATAAATCAAGCTAACAATCCACCTGAATTATATTTAATTCAAAAACGATAATTCTCATAACAGCTATTTTATACTTATAGTAAATAATCTATACTTTTACTATACTAAAAATGCATAATACGAAATAAAAGACCCATTAAAGGGTCTTTTATTTATGCAACTCACCTGTAAAAATCGTTAATCATAAATTCTCTATAAATAGATGAACCATATATTATGTGTGTTTATAAGAGGTGAAAACTCCATAAATTAACTAATTATTAATTATTAGTACAATATGCATAACACGTATGGTATATACGGAATATACCATATATTAATTTTGAATATATGGTATAATAATGTAAGAAAGATACTATTCTCTTTTATGTGCAAGTTTAAAAAGGGAGCAAAAAATGAAACGCTATCGCTATAACAAAATTAAGGAAATTGTTCAGTCTAAGGCGATTGAAACACAAGAGGAGTTAGCAGCGGCTTTATTACAAGAAGGCATAGAAGTAACACAGGCTACTGTCTCTCGTGACATCAAAGAATTAATGTTAATTAAAATACCAACTGGCGATGGACATTATCGATACGCATTATCTCCAGAAGAAAATGTAGTATTATCACGTAGTCGTATTAACCGTTTATTCCAAGATTCCTTGATCAAGGTTGATCATAGCTTAAATCAGGTCGTGCTACATACGATTCCTGGCTCTGCTCAATCTGTAGCATTTTCTATTGATCATGCAAAATGGTCTGAATTAATTGGTACACTCGCAGGAGATGATACAATTTTACTTATCGCGCGCTCCGAAGCTGAGGTACCTGCAATTCTTTCTAGAATTCAAGATTTAATGAAGGATTAGTAATTATATGTTGACGCAAATGAGCATTCGAAATTTTGCGTTGATTGAGCAAATGAATATTTCATTTAAAGATGGCATAACTATCTTTACCGGCGAAACTGGGGCAGGTAAATCCATATTAATGGATGCTTTCAGTATTCTATTAGGAGAACGCGCTAGCAGCGAGTTTATTCGTCATGGTAAAGATAGTTTTGTTATAGATGGCATATTCGATATTGCCAATCACCAAAGTTTATTAGATTTATTACAATCAAAAAATATATTGGTAGAGGATAATCAACTAATTCTATCTAGGTCCTTTAATACATCTGGTAAATCTATTATATTGGCTAATGATCAACCCATTCCTCTAAAGGCGCTTAAAGAGATTGGTCTATTATTAGCCGATATTCATGGTCAATACAGTAATCAAAAATTATTAAATCCTGATTCACATCATGAGTATTTAGATGGTTATAACCAGGCTGGTAGTAAGGCTTATAAAGAATATAAAGCAGCCTATAAAGAATATAAAGAGGCCAAGCAAGCGCTAGATATTTTATCTGAGCACATGGCTGAACGAGCCCGTGAACTTGATATGCTTCGTTTTCAAATCGATGAAATAGAAGAGGCTGGATTACAAATAGGCGAGGATGAATCTATTGCTGAAGAACTGAAACGTTTAGATAGCTTCGATCATATCGATAAGGTACTTGGTTCATGTTATGATGCTTTTTATGGAGGCAGGCATCCATTATTAGATACAGTTAATGCTATCAAGGTAGAAGTAAATGATCTTGTAAAATATGATGATGAGGTTAAAGAAATCTCTGAACTCGTTAATTCTGCATATTTTCAATTAGAAGAGGCTGCTCAATCTCTTGATCGATACCGAGATTCTATTAGTTATGACGAAGAACGCTATGCATACTGCCAAGATAGAGACTCTGTAATCTATGGTCTTAAAAAGAAGTATGGCGAAACAGTCCAAGATATATTAAATTATGAAGAAAAGGCGCAACAACGCTTAGAGGAATTAGAATCCGAAGTTTGTGAACAAGGGGCTTTAGAACAACAATTAGTGGAAAAAGAAAAGGTTGCAAAAACAGCTTTAGCAGCATTAATTTCTATACGTCATGAAAATGCAGATGTAATTGCTAAACAACTACGAGCTGAAATTGTTGATTTAGGTATGGAAAAAGGGGATATTCGTTTTTTCATAGATAAAAGTGAAGAACTTTTACCATTAGGCGCTAAATCAATTGAATTATTATTTACCGCTAATAAAGGCGAACAGTTGCTACCATTACATAAAGTTGCATCTGGTGGTGAATTGGCTCGCATTGCACTGGCACTAAAATCCGTATTCCGTACAGATAATCACAAAACACTTGTATTCGATGAAATCGATGTCGGTATAAGTGGAGATATAGCATTGAAGGTAGCTGAAAAAATCTTAGCTCTTTCCAAGACAAATCAAGTATTCTGTATTACTCATTTACCACAAACGGCAAGTATTGCAAAACAGCATTATCACTTATCTAAGCAAGAACAAGAAGGCCGCACTATTTCTACATTATCTGAATTGAGCGAGGAAGAACGGCTTTCACAAATCGCATCCATGATGTCCGGCAAGGGAATGTCTCATACAGCACTTGCTGCTGCACAAGAACTTATTGACCATTTTCATTGACTAAATACGCATAATTACTTATACTTATTATATTAACTCAATAATAAGGTAGAGGCGCGGGTATAAATAGTCATCATGAGGAGCTGGCAAACAATGATTCATGATAAAAGGTGTACTTGCCGAAGTGGGATGACAGCCAAATCATCGTGCTGGTTGTCTATTTAATAGGTAGACGACTGTCACCAATATTACATTGGTGGAGTGCTATCATAATTCTTGTTTAATGAACGATGTGTCATATATCGTATATATTAAGCCAGTGGATGCCTCCACTGGCTTTTTTGGAGGTAAATATGATTAGAGTAATGGTAAACGGTGCAGGCGGCAAAATGGGTCGCGAAGTCGTAAAAGCAGTACATGCAGATTCTGAATTGACAATGATTGGTGGCATCGATCCATCTAAAGCAGGTCAAGATGTGGGCACTGTAGTAGGAATTGAACCATTACATATCACAATGGCTGAAACTATTGACGAAGTATTGAGCGATAATAAACCTGACGTTATCGTTGATTTCACAAATCCTGCTGTTATTTTCGAAAATGCCAAAAAAATTCTTAGTGCTGGCGTGCATATTGTAATAGGCACAACAGGCCTAACTGAAGAACAACGCAACGAATTGAATGAAATCGGTTTAAAACATAATGCCAATTGTTTGGTAGCACCTAATTTCTCATTAGGCGCTGTTATGATGATGAAAGTGGCTGCTGAATTAGCGCCATATTTCCCTGATGTAGAAATTATCGAATTGCATCACAACCATAAATATGATGCGCCATCTGGTACATCTATTTTGACGGCTAAATTAATCAATGATGCAAAAGAGGCTGCAAATGTGACAGGTTCTGAAGATTTAACACGTGAAAGTTTGCCAGGTGCACGTGGTGCAAAAGTCGACAATGTTACTATCCATAGCGTTCGTCTTCCTGGTTATGTAGCACATCAACAAGTATTATTTGGTGGCTATGATGAAACATTAACAATTCGTCATGATAGCTTAAGCCGTTTATCCTTCATGCCTGGTGTCGTTCTAGCATGTAAGAAAATCGCCTCTAAACCAGGCTTAACATATGGCTTAGAACATTATTTATAATACTGAACAACAATTGATTAATTGAGGAGATACACAATGAAAAAACCTAATCTTGCAATTCTTGGTGCTACTGGTGCAGTAGGGGCAGAATTCATTACACTTATTGAAGAGCGTAATTTTCCTTATGAAAATTTAAAACTATTGGCTTCTGCTCGTTCTGCTGGTACTGAACTGACAGTTAATAGGAAAACCTACGTGGTTGAAGAAGCAAAACCTGAATCCTTTGATGGTATTGATATTGCATTATTTGCAGGTGGCTCTATTTCTAAAACATTAGCTCCAGAAGCTGCTAAACGCGGTGCTATTGTTATTGATAACTCAAGTGCATTCCGTATGGATCCAGAGGTGCCACTCGTTGTACCGGAAGTTAACCCTGAAGATATTTTGAAACATAAGGGTATCATTGCCAATCCAAACTGTTCTACAATCATCATGAGCCTTGGCTTAAAACCATTGCATGATATTTCTCCAATTAAACGCATTGTAGTATCTACATACCAAGCTGTATCTGGTGCTGGTAAAGAAGGTATTGAAGAACTTCAAAACCAAGTAAAAGAATATGCTGAAGGCAAGGAAATGACTGCTAACTTATTGCCAACAGGTTCTGCACCAAAACACTTCCCAATCGCGTTCAATTTGTTACCACAAATTGATGTATTCTTAGAAAACGATTATACTAAAGAAGAGATGAAGATGGTAAATGAAACACACAAAATTCTTCATGATGACACCATTCAAGTAGTGCCAACAACTGTTCGTGTTCCAGTATATCGCTCTCATTCTGAATCCGTATTAGTAGAAACAGAAGAACCAGTATCTGTAGAAGCATTCCGCAAGGCTTGTGCCGCATTCCCAGGATTACAAGTAAAAGATAATCCAGCAGAGCAAGAATACCCTATGCCACTATATACATCTAATCAAAATGACTGTGAAATCGGTCGTATCCGTAAAGATTTATACAATGATAAAGGCATGAATTTCTGGATCGTAGGTGACCAAATTCGTAAGGGTGCTGCACTAAATGCATTGCAAATTGCAGAATACTTGGTAGAAAAAGAAGCATTTTAATATCTATCAAGGGGGAGAAACATATGAAAACCTTTGGTCGTGTATTAACGGCTATGATTACATCATTTAACGAAGATGGATCAGTCAACATTGAAAATACAGTTGCCATTGCAGAGCATCTATTAAATCATGGTTCTGATGGCTTAGTTGTTTGTGGTACCACAGGTGAAAATCCTACTATATCCCGTGAAAGCAAGATTGCTTTATTTAAAGCGATTGCTGAAACGTGCGGTGATAAAGGTACTATTATAGCTAATGTAGGTTCCAATGATACAAAGGGCTCTGTAGACTTTGTTAAAGAAGTATCTACGATTCCTGGTATTGATGGATTGTTAGTTGTTGTACCGTATTACAATAAGCCTAATCAACAAGGTCAATATTTGCATTTTAAATCTATTGCAGAGGCTACAACGTTACCAATCATGGTATACAATGTACCTGGTCGCGTAGGAACTGGAATATTTCCAGCTACACTAGCACGCCTCCATAAGGAATATCCACATATTTGTGCCATCAAAGAGGCTAGTGGTAATTTGATGATTGCTTCTGAAATTAAGCGTTTAATGCCTAGTGAAGATTTCATGGTATACAGCGGAGATGATGGTCTTACATTGCCTATTCTTTCCGTTGGTGGCACAGGCGTTATTTCTGTAGTATCTCATGTGGCCGGTCAAGATATGAACGATATGATTGCTGCTTTTGAAGAGGGCAATAATCAAAAAGCAACACAATTACATCAAAAATTAGCTGAAATTATTAAGGCTATGTTTATTACAACAAATCCAATTCCAGTTAAATATGCAGCTCGAAAATTAGGTTTACCAGCAGGTATATTCAACTTACCTATGTGTGAACCTTCTCAAGAAGAAGCTGCATACATTGATAAGGCATTAGCTGAATATTTACAATAAAATATTACGATACTAAAACCAGTAGCTATGATTTGTAACTACTGGTTTTATTTTATAAGAAATACATTATAAATATTATTTTATATGCCTATAAATATATTTTTTTCTTATAAAGATTGTATTATGATATAATCTCACATGGAGATAGTATTTTTAACTATACTCTAGTCTACTGTTAATTCATGATAAACAAAATGATTGTGATATTTCGAATCGACCATAAGGCGATTACATTAAAACACAAGGAGTTTAACATGGAACTAACAATGTTAAAAGGTAAAATTCACAGAGCTACTGTGACACAAGCAGAACTTGATTATGTCGGGAGCATTACTATCGATACAGATTTATTGAATGCATCTGGAATTCGAGAATATGAACAAGTTCAAATTGTAAACATTAATAATGGAGCACGTTTTAGCACATATACGATTGCTGGCGAAGCAGGCAGTGGTGTTATATGCTTAAATGGCGCTGCAGCAAGACATGTGCAAGTACATGATAAAGTAATTATCATGTGTTATGCTCAACTAAATGAAAAAGAAGTAGAGAGCCATAAGCCTCTTGTTGTATTTGTAGATGAAAATAATAAGATAAGTCATATAAAAAACTATGAAAAACATGGTTTATTAGTTGATCAAGACTAACTGTTTTTGATCGAATTACAGTAGACTGTATAGGACTATCTTCGTATTTACAATTTATAAGTACCGGAGGCATTATTATGGAAATTATAACTACAATCGAAAATATATGCAGCATAGTAAACCATTGGAAAGATAAAGGATATTCTATTGGTTTTGTACCAACAATGGGATATTTACATGATGGTCATGCTGCATTGATAGATCAAGCTAGAAAGGATAATGATAAGGTCATTGTATCTATATTTGTTAATCCAACTCAGTTTGGTGAAAACGAAGACCTAAATTCTTATCCACGTGATATTAATAGAGATAAATCCCTTTGTGAAGCCCATAAGGCGGATATTATATTTTCTCCAACGTCAGATGAAATGTATCATGATAGAAAAGCATTTGTAGATATTGTTGAGTTATCTGATACATTGTGTGGTATTAGTAGACCTATTCACTTCAAAGGTGTTTGTACGGTTGTAACGAAACTATTTAATATTATTCAACCTACCAATGCCTACTTTGGTGAAAAAGATGCACAACAACTAGCCATTATTCGTAAAATGGTTTATGATCTAAATTTTCCAGTCAATATAATTGGAGTGCCAATCGTTCGTGAATCGGATGGTCTAGCAAAATCTTCTCGAAATACATATTTATCTAAGGAAGAACGAAAAGCGGCTACCATATTATATAAAGCTGTTCAAATGGGAAAACAAACCATTAAACATGGTGCTTCTGCTGATAGTATCATTAATACTATGACAGAAATTATTAATACTGAGCCCTTAGCCAAGATAGATTATGTTTCAGTTGTTGATGCTAATACAATGCAACCAGTTCATGAGATTACATCTCCAGTATTAGTCGCTATAGCTGTATACATTGGATCTACGCGACTTATCGATAACTTTTCCTTCGATGCAAATTAGAAGGGAGAAACTATGAACTATTTACAAACACTGACTCAGTTAATTTCTAAATACTTAATGGTTCTAATCATCGGTTTTTCATGTATGGCCTATATAGTTCCTTCATATTTTATATGGGCTGTTGCTTATACACCATTTTTACTTGGTATCGCTATGTTCGGCATGGGCCTTACAATTAAGTTTGAAAACCTATGTAATATTTTTAGGCATCCAAAAGATATTTGTATTGGAGTGCTTGCACAATACACAATCATGCCTTTATTAGCATGGGGAATTTGCCATATATTTACCTTACCACCAGATATTGCAATAGGCGTTATATTAGTTGGTTGCTGTCCTGGTGGCACGGCTAGTAACGTTATAACCTACATCGCTAAAGGTGATGTACCACTATCAGTAGGAATGACAATTACATCGACATTAATAGCACCCATTGTAACACCATTATTAATCTTATATATTGGTGGCGCTTGGGTAGATGTTGCATTGCTACCAATGATGATTACAATGGTGAAAGTCATTATTATACCAATCTTATTAGGTGGTGTCATTCAATATGTTTGTAAATCACACATTAATACACTTACCAGTATAAGTCCTATATTTTCAATGATTGCTATTATATTATTAATAGCAGCTATTATTGCAGTTAATAGGGATAAACTATTGGTTTCTGGCTTATTAACTCTTATTATTGTTGGTATACATAATGTATTAGGATTACTATTAGGGTTAATTGTAGGAAAAACTCTTAAATTAAAATACGATAAAACTACTGCATTAGCAATAGAAGTAGGTATGCAAAATAGTGGGTTAGCCGTAACGCTAGCAGCAACTAATTTTGCTTTAAACCCTCTCGCAACTCTAGTAGGAGCTATTTTTAGTGTATGGCATAATATATCTGGCGCAATTTTCGCTAGTATACGTAGAAATAAAATCTCAATATAACAAAAAGACGGCAACATATGTTGCCGTCTTTTTGTTATATTCTATCACGTACTAATCCAATTACAAGTCCTTCAATATGACAATCATCAACAATAATAGGATCAAAATTATCATTTTCAGGCTGTAAACGAATATGACCATTTTCTTTATAAAAACGTTTTACAGTTGCTTCATCATCAATACGAGCTACCACAATATCGCCATTATTGGCTGTATTTTGATGACGTACAATTAACATATCGCCTTCATACATACCAATATTCATCATCGATTCCCCTTGAACACGAAGCATAAAGCAATCAGAATCACCTGTAAGCTGAACAGGTAAGGTCAATGTAGCCTCTAAATTTTCAACCGCTGTAATTGGTGTGCCTGCTTGTACTGTACCGATAAGAGGAACTTGTTTTAATCCAGCACCAAGGAATTCAAAATTATCAGAGCTAGTAGTTTCATTGTTCTCTTTAGATACAGAAACCTTCGGTTTTCCTTCATCTAAAATCGTAATGGCACGATTTTTATTAGGATCGCGTTTAATATACCCAAATTTTTCCAATGTATTTAAATGTGATTGAACAGTGGACGTAGAACTAAGACCTACATAAGCACAAATTTCTCGAACAGTAGGGCAACGATATTCATTATGTAAAGAATCTCGAATAAACTCTAATATACGACGTTGTTTTGTATTAATATCAGTAGCTGGGCGTCTCACAGGAACCTCCATATATGTACTAAAAATGGGATATGTAAAAGTGTATACTATAATTATTTTCTTTATATCTTTATTATATAGGTATTTTTACACTTTTGCAAACATTTGTTCTTAAAATGCTTGACCGAACATCCGTTTGTGTGCTATTATCTTATTGTAAACAAATGTTCTGAATTTTATGTTCGATATATTAAAGAGGTAATGTATTATGAGACACATTATGATTATGCTTGCTATCTGTTTTGCAATGGTTATCGGTTATCAACAAACAACTCCTGCTATGGAATCACATAGTGTTCAAGAGATTACTGTAAAATCTGGAGATACCTTATGGGATATTGCATCACGTTCAACTGCATCTAATGTGGATGTTCGTGAGGTAGTACATACAGTAAAGGAATTAAATAATATTTCTGATTCTGGTAATTTAACACCAGGGACCAAAATAAAGGTGCCTGTATATAAAACTGATAGTCCAACAAGAGCTATGGACTATATGGCTCAAAATTAAATATATATGAAATGGCTAGTATAGATGTTCTTCAATGAGAAAATCATCTATACTAGCCATTTTCATTATATAGTATTATTTTAATCGTTTTTCAAAAATTGTTGAGATAGGATTATCGACGAATTTATTTGCCTCATTTATATAACGGCGCACCATATTTACGCTATGATGGCGTGTTTGACGCATTATGTTACGTTCTTCAACACCATAGGCTGCTGCAGTTGTAGCAAAGCCATGACGCAAGCTATGAGCGCCATACATGGCAGGATCAAGACCAATAAGTGATATATATTTTTTTACGATTTCTGCAATGGACTTATCAGAAATTGCCGTTTTTCGTAATGACATTGATTTAGTAAAGCCCCGAAATACAGGTCCAGATGTAATGCCACTGGCAGTTAACCATTTTTTTAAAGCTCGTACGGCATCCAATGGAGAACCTTGTAGACTTGGAATCGCTACAATGGCACCTTGACCTTCTTGGTCAGCTTTAGATGAAGCGACAAATATCTCGAGTCCTTGTGTAGAAAACTTTAAGTTCTCTACAGTTAAGGCTGCAATTTCACTGCGTCTAAAAGCACCCATAAATCCAATGAGTAAAATTGCTTTATCTCGTAATTTCTGTATCTTTGGAATATCACTACCATCGATACACTCTAAAATATCTTCAATATCCTCTAGCAAGATAGGTGTCTTTCCTTGTTGAAAGGTTCCTTTTAAACGACGTATCCCTCGCAAAGC
Source organism: Veillonella sp. ICM51a (assembly GCF_000524355.1). NCBI lineage: Bacteria > Bacillati > Bacillota > Negativicutes > Veillonellales > Veillonellaceae > Veillonella > Veillonella sp. ICM51a. Next base: position 53,397 of record NZ_JAPX01000023.1, on the reverse strand, counting down.
TTGTTTTACAAGAGGAGACATACATGGATTTTCTCTAGCCCCAGAAGCATTGTAGTTTTCTGATATGGCACTAATTCGACGAGCAATCGTATTAGCCTTTGCATAGTCAGCTAGATCATTAATATAGTTAACGATTGTTTCTGGTGTGGCGGGAAAATAGGATACCTTTTGGTAATTACACCAATCAACGAAGTCATCCCAATCTGACTCATAGGCATTTACCGTATTTTCAGCCTTTGAAAGTAAAATACTTTGTTTTGCTTTCATCGATAATTTTGTACTATTCATTAACGCATCATTATGACGTAAATAGAAATGTTTTTTCTCTTCTTTAGACTGTGACATATATATTCCTTTTACTAACACTATGCTATTATTGTATCACATAGAAACATGGAATTATGCTATAATTAGATGATTTTGAACCAAATTTCTCGAATTTTATTTGAAAGATATAATGATGAACTTAAAACAATTATTATGTAGTGTATTAATCGGTTCTTGTCTATTTACTAGTGGTTGCAGCTTAATTCCTACGGATGGCACAATTACATATGGCCTGTATTATGAGGATCAAGATATCTCAGGATATTCTAGAGATGCTGTTAGCTCCTTAATTCATACAGATGCTAGTAATAATAAAACAATTACGATAACAATACCAAATCAAGGTACGCGACAAGTAAAAGTAAAAGATTTAGGAATTACGCTTGATACAGCTAGTACGGAATCTAATATTTTTACCTATGGTTATGAAGATGATTTAAAAATGCTCATCATGCATAGGATTACTGCTTTTATCTATAAAGTACATATAAATCCTGTATATAAACTTGATGAAGTAACAGCAAAAGCATATTTTACAGAATTAGCAAAACAAATCGATGTATCAGGTCATGATGCGTTATTAACGGTTGAAAATGACCAAGTCAAGATGACACCTTCAAAAGAAGGAAAACGCGTTGATATTGATGAGACAATTAAACAATTAAAAGCTCAACTAGAAGAAAATGATTTTAACAATATTTCTATAGAATTTACATCTAAAGATACAGTTCGTGTTAGAAACGATGATGTAAAACCATTAACAGCTGTTCTAGGTAGTTATACTACAAATTTTGATGCGTCTAACACCAATAGAACTCATAATATTGAGCTAGCATCAACTAAAATTAGCGGTACATTAGTCAAACCTGGCGAGGTTTTTTCCTTTAATGATGTTGTCGGTGAACGTACGGCGGAAGCTGGCTATGATGATGCACCGGTTATTATTGATGGAAAATTAGTACCGGGGATTGGTGGCGGTATTTGCCAAGTTAGCTCTACATTATTTAACACTGCATTACTATCTGGTATGAACATCATTGAGCGGACACCTCATTTTGAACCTGTTAGCTATATTCCTGCAGGACGTGATGCAACCGTTGCATACGGATATTTGGACTTTCAATTTAAAAATCCATATGCTCATAATATCTATGTATTAAGTGTTATGAATAACGGAGAACTAACTATATATATCATAGGTGTACCAGAAGACGTACCGAAGTCTGTTTCCATCAGTGTTGGCGATCGTACGGATATTCAAAATCAAACGATTACCAAAATAGATCCTTCTGCCAAAGAGGATAGTACAGAAGAAGGTCATATTGGATTTAGAATTAATACATATCGTACAATAACATATGGTAATTGGGTCACTACAACAGATGTATTTGAGTCTACATATGATCCAGTAGATACGATTATTACTAAGAAACCTGCAGCACCAGAACCTGCAAAAAAAGACTCACCAAAGAGTAAAACAAAAAGATAAATATTAACATTCTATTAAATATGGCCTAATCTATTGACCGAATGCATAGATTAGGCTATTATTTTAACTTGTAGTAAGGTGTTTGTACCTGAAAACGCTAAAATTACACATTTCATTCTCAATAATTATCAATTAAAATCATAAGTTGAGGTTCACTATGGATACAATTTTACAATTTGACCATACAGTCATATTTTATATACAACAACATTTTATTAGTTCTTATTTAACACCAATCATGTACTGGTTATCCAAAATAACAAGTGCAGGTGCTTTATGGATCTTAATTTCTATTATATTAATGATTCAAAAGAAATATCGCGTTATTGGCCTTGGAATGTTCATTTCCTTAGTCTTAGTATTCATCATAGGCGACCAAGGGTTAAAACCTCATGTAGCGCGTTTAAGACCATTTGTAGATTTCCCTGAAGTACCATTGGTAGCACCGCCACCAGCAGCAACGACATATTCATTTCCATCAGGGCATAGTTTTGGATCATTTGCGGCTGCAACAGCATTATACTTAGGATTAAGTAATATATGTCCAACAAAGAGATTCTGGGGCGTTATAGCGTTGATTGGTGCCTGTGTAGTAGCATTTGCACGAGTATACTTATTTGTACATTATCCAACAGATGTATTAACTGGATTAGTATTAGGTATTATCGTAGGTTGCATTGCATGGAAAATCGCAAAAGCCTTATGGTCTTGGTGGACTGGTCGTAAAAACGAAGTAGAATACGAACCATATACATTTAAACGTAAAAACTAATAACCTTGAAAATATTGATTGGGCCTAGCTTAGGCCCAATTTTTATGCCTTAAATTACTTCCGATAAATTATCGTTATCGGAAGTAATAATGTAAAAAGAAAAACTAGCCTATATTTCTATAAGCTAGTTTATTTAAATTAGATCAAAATAAATGATTAAAATAATTTATTTATCATATGACTCTATTGTTTTTATATATTCAGCCAGCTCAGGCTCATCAATAGTAACTTTATCAAATTTAGGTTCAATAATTATATTGCCTTCATAATCCATTAAACCATATTTACCATTAGATTTATATACAAATAAATCTTTATAAAATGATGTTATATCGTCATCATAATTCGGCAGTTGGAATAATCCATATCCTGAGTTAGTATTTATGACATATTTTCTTTGGCCTTTGGTTGCGGTCGTCACTTTGTTTAATACATAATTAGGCTTTGATGTATCTATACTATCATATCCATCATTATATAAAATACCTAAATCCGCATTAAATATTTGAACACCTTTAGAATGTTTCAATACAAAACTACGATCACTTAATCGTTCATAGGAGTCAAATTCAAAAGGAACAACTGTTTTATTTAGTGAATCAATAATACCATACTTACGATTTTTATCAGTAGCTACAAAGTAGTCAAACTTTTTACCTAAATGTTTGATTGATGTATATACCGCAGGAATTACCAACGTATTCTCATTAGTTCTCATTCCATACAATGTATTGCCTTTTTTATCTATTTCTGTAAATAAAACATATTCATTTGATGGTGATCTACTGAAAAACTTCTCGCTAGAAAAGTCACCATATCCAGTACCTTCACCTGTAGTTGATTTCTCATAGTTATTTGTATGTATTAGGTTCAGAGCTTCACTTTCACTTAGTAATATTCCCTCATCTGTTACGTATTTAATTAAACCATCGGCAGTATGTATTTCAAATAATTTTTTCTTATCATTTTTTGACCAGTAAAATTCAATATTATCCCAACCATCCTTTATCGGATTCCCCATAATTTGAACGCCATTAGTTTTATTATATAGATACCAGTAGTCCCCTTTTTGTCCTAATATTAATTTATCATTAATAGCGCTATAGTTATGTACTACGTCATTAATAGCATAAGTACCATTAGAATTAACTAGTTTAAATCCTCCATCAGTTAAGGCTCTCGCATAATAGTAATCAAATTCATATTCATAGCCTGCAGGTAAATAAGCTATATTACTTAAATTTACATATCGTTTTTGACCATTTTCATAAAAGGATCCATATACAAATGTATTAGAGCCTTTCATATAATCTACATGTAAATTATCATAAGGACCAAGTATCCAACTCCCTTTTTCATCGACGATAGTATTACCAGCTGGGGATTCTAATGTAATATATTCTTTTGCATCAGCCGTATTGCCTAGTGCAAGAAGTATTGCTAAAGCAATAAAAATTCTCCTCATAAAATATACCCTCTTTCATATAACACAATAATAATTATTATTATTTTATCATAATTTTTATTTTCTATATTGAAATTTATCGAATATAGTTGTAAAATAGTCATATAAACTATGTATATTTCTCATATTAACTCTCAAGGGAGGATTACTATATGTGCTGGTGTGATATCGTAAGTAAAGCTAAAATTGGCAGTTTAAAAAATCTCGGAAATGGCATGGAACATTCCTTGCGTTTTCTTGCAGAAATCGTTGTAGGTCTCAGTTGTTTACGTGTTATTATCAACTGGATTTTTGGCATCTAATAATCAAATAAAAAATTAATACATTAAAGGCGCCTAGCATTGCTAAGCGCCTTATTTTTCTATCCATAGATCTATATACTATTTTTATTACTACTCATTAGAGCTACAGCTTATGAATTCAATAATAATTTGGCATATATCTCCGGCTTCATCAAAAGCCCAATATACAGGATATAAACCATCACCAAAGCCAGATTGTATCATTGGTACATACAAATCGGTGTTTGGTATTTTAAAGTTAATCCAATCGCCACCTGGACGTTGAAATTTTGGATAAGCGATAGCATTTAATTTAAATAGCTCATCAAAGTAATCATCATAAATATTGCCATTAGGATGTTGTTCATACCAATGACGGTCAAATTCTCTATACGCAGTTACAGTTGCTTCATCAACAATGGTGGCCAATCCTGCATCTACAGGAAAACCAATATAACTTTCACCATCTTCTAACTCGCTTAAATCTTCATGACCTTTAAGGGCTAACTCATATTGTACAGGTTTTGTATTCTTAAACAAAACTCTTGTTAACACATAACGATAATAATCTGTATCTAGTTCAGCTACTTTAGTTTCTATTGGATATGTTCCTGGATCTACGGTACGTATATATGTCTTATTATCAACAGCAGCTAAATGTGTTAATGGATCACACGCAAAAATACGACCTGTTGGTAAAGTTATATATCCCATCGGCAATGTATATAGTTTTTTACCAAATAGTTCATCAGCTTCGAATATGGCATGATAATCGACAGGTGCTTTTAATTTTCCCTCACTGCCGAGATGATTAAATGTGTCTATCCATTCTTTTGATATATCCTGTGTATTCATTATAGAAACTCCTATCTATGTGATTCTGCTTCATGCTTATTACGTACATATTGTTGTTCTAGCGCCTCATAAGCTGCTGTTTTTTGAATAATTTGTTTAACTACAGTGTCTAAATCAGAACCATCTGTATAATCAGCCGATGCGTAATAACGAATGCGATGATGTTGCATCATTTTATATACTTTATCTTTATTCTTGCTATCTGGGTCGTATACACCGATTGAATGTCCACCATTGATATTAACAAGACTCATGCAAGGAATATCTGTATCACTATCACCTATATAAATCATGTTGCGGAACGGTACACGTTGTTCTTCAGGACGGATGTAATCGTTTACACCGGGATCATTTATATCTAACACACCTTTTTGTATGCGGAATAAGAACTGTGTTTTATTCGTGTAATTGATGGCTTGTGCAGGCCAGACGGCTACGCCTTTATCATCAAACATAAATGCGCTGGCATAGATTTTTTTAAAAGCCCCATTTCTTGCCATTTCAGTGCCTTCAATCATCTCTTTTAAGCCAGAAGATATGATGTAATGTTCAATGCGTACACCGTGTTCTAAACCATATTCACGAATACGTTCAAACCAAGTGCGAACACCTTCATATAGTTCCACTTGATTCCCATATTCCATAAGCTTTTCTCGAGTTACATAAAAACGGCCCACTGCTTCTTGAATCATCTTGTACATATAAGCCAAGTTATTATCCATATCATTTTTCTTAGCCAGTTGATTAGATTCTTGCCAGAACTGTTTGATTTGCTCTTCATCATAGCCAACAGATTGGATAAAGCCTTGTGCCTGCATATCATCAGGTGTTAAGGTCTTATCAAAATCATAACACATGGCAAGAACTGGCATAGATGATTCTAGTGATTGTAATGAATCTTTACTTTCATTCTTATAGGTGATCATACTCCACCTCCTTGTAATAATAAAACAATAAACAAAAAATAGGCTTTGCACCCTCTTTTATTCCTGAGATGCCCCTTTGATAACCCCTTTTGTCTATATTTTACACGATACGTCAACGCTATAGGCGTAAAAGTAGGTAATAATTCTCCTTAAAATAAAGAATCTTGTGTGTAATTTGTATCTACAATCCAGCTTTTTTCCGCACTCTCTTTAATAATTGCTGTTTTTGAAAGTTTTCCAATAAGTAAGCTAGAGTTCGGATCATGTAATAAGCAATTTTGGCGAACTGCAGCCTGATTTGTATTGGCATAACAATAGCGACAAAAATGGCTACAAGTATCATAGGCACCTATATCACCATGTAAATAACAATTACACTCTGGTCTAGCTGGTGTACGTTTCGGTGCTTTTAATTTTACGTTCCAAGCACGTTCATAACAATCTAGCGTAAGACAGCCCTCTGTATTAACACCTAATTCTTTGAAAACGTCTCCTTCTCCACAGGTTTTAAGTATCATATGATGAGAATGCGCTATAGATACTAATTCTTTAATGATCTTCTTTTGAATATCTAAACTCGGTCTATAACCTTCAGGAAAATTATGAGCTACCTTATCAAATATATCTATGAAACTGACAACTACGGTATCTGTGTAGCCTTCTAGAGACTTGGCCATTTTATAAAAGCTTTCAAAATGAAAATCAACTGTATAGTTGTGAGTTAAAATAATAGGATCATAACGCCACACCATGGACTGAGGATTACGTTTTGTAGATATGTGTTTAAATCCGTCTATTACTAAATCCACTTGTGGTACATTAGTCTCTATATCTGCTCCATATGGAGTTATAGTCATATGCCAATACTGTCTATAATCATTTATTTCATGTAAGAGCGGAATGAACGGCAAAGGATTCTTTGTACAAAACGCAATACCATCTACAACCTCATGATTGATAGGATATCGTGTTATCTGTATCGGATTATAGGGATTGCGTACATCTACAAATCCTTGGCGGACGCGATTAATTAACCATTGCCCATAAAAGGCAGGAATATCCGTACGCTGTCCCGTCTGTAAAATCATTATCCTGTCCTTTCATAAAACAAAAATATAGATGTATTATATCATACTCAATATTAATTATTTATGGAGTAAGTGTGATATTTATAGTATGGTACATTCTCATTTTATGGTACTATTAAGTGTATTAAAAATGAGGAGAACTGAAAAAATGAATGATATATTTGAAAAAAATCATCCTATGAAGGATGATAAAAAGTTTATTACCTCCTATTGGAGTGACCGAGCTCGTGATTTTGGCTCTTTACGAGCTAAAGAATTAGAAAGCCCTAAACTTAAACTTTGGCGTGATGAGTTAATGAGTCATATTTTTGATTCTGACCGTTCTTTACGTATTTTAGATATTGGTTGTGGTGCAGGCTTTTTCAGTATTATTCTCTCTGAATTGGGTCATACAGTACATGGTATTGACATCACACCTAATATGATTGAAGAGGCAAAGCAATTAGCTCAATCCTTAGATTCTGATGCTACCTTCTCTGTTATGGATGCTGAAAATTTAAGTTTTGATACGAATACATTTGATATCGTTGTAGCTCGTAATGTAACATGGAATTTACCACATCCAGATAAAGCCTATGCTGAATGGTTGCGTGTCATCCGTCCTGGCGGATTAATTCTAAACTATGATGCGGAACATGCACGCAATCATCATAATTTACCACAATCTGTACATCATGCACATGAACATGTGAGTAATGAACTAAAGGAACGTTGTCATACCATTTATCATATGCTCGATATTTCTTCCTTTACACGTCCACAATGGGACATAGAATTGCTCACTAAGATAGGTGCTAGTTCTGTATCTATTGATCCTACTGTAGGTCCTCGCATCTATGCAGAAGAGGATGAATTTTATATCCCAGTGCCTATGTTTTTGGTAAAAGCGATTAAATAGAATTCGTATTACGCTAGACAACACAAAACCCACTCTATGAACTATATCATGAGTGGGTTTTCATTATATGAGGTATATAATCTTAGTTTTTAAAATACTCTTGAGCCTTACCGATTTCGCTACGCAATTTTTCTTCATCGATAGTCAATAGTTCTTTATTTTTCATAAGAACCTTGCCAGCTACAATCACTGTATTTGCATCAGAGCTATTAGCTGAGTATACAAGTGCTGCTACATCATTATATCGAGGCATCCAATGCATACCAGATACATCATATAATACGATATCGGCACGTTGACCTACTGCAATTTTACCGAGGTCATTATAACCAAGAGCTTTGGCCCCTTCTACAGTCCCCATATTCCAAGCCGCTTGTGCCGGAATAGCTTTAGGATCATAGAGACGAGCTTTATGTAATGTAGCTGCTAAACGAACTTCTTCAAGCATATCCGCATTGTTATTTGATGCAGAACCATCTGTACCAAGACCTACAGTAATCCCTTTTTCTATCATTTCAGGAATAGGCGCAATACCACTAGCCAGTTTCAAGTTAGATTGTGGATTATGAGCTACAGCTACATTATTTTCAGCCATAATAGCCATATCTTCTTCTGTTACATGTACGCAGTGAGCTGCCAATGTAGTATTCCAGAACAAACCTAAATCATGCATATGAGCGATTGGTGTCTTACCAGTCGCTTTTATAACATTTTCCACTTCCCCTTTGGTTTCGGATAAGTGCATATGAATGCCACAATTTAGTTCATGAGATAAAGCAATAACCTTTTCCATATACGCATCTGGACAAGTATATGGCGCATGTGGTCCTAATAGGACCTTGATGCGGTCATTATCATAACCATGATAGGTACGGAACAAATCTGCATTTTCCACAAGCGCTTGATCAGCTGTAGGAGAAACACCGGCAAGGCCACGGGACAATACAGCTCGAATACCGGTTTCTTTCACAACATCAGCTGTTGTATTCATAAAGAAATACATATCGCTAAATGTAGTCGTACCAGAACGTAGCATCTCTGCAATACCTAGTTGTGTACCCCATTTAACAAGATTGTCATTCAATTTAGCTTCCGTTGGCCAAATCGCTGTTTCAAGCCAATCCATAAGTTCTAAATCATCAGCATAGTTACGGAATAATCCCATCGCTATATGCGTATGTGTATTGACGAGACCTGGTGCGGCCAATTGACCTTTACCGTCTAGTGTTTCCTTTGATTGTTCAGATTTTGCTTCTTCTCCGGTTAAGATAGCAGTAATATAACCATTTTCGATTGCAATAGCATGATTTTTTAATGTTCCATTGTCGGTAAGAACATCTACATTGGTAATTAATAAATCTGACATAATGCCTCCTTGTATAGGTACAACAGATTCTATATAGACTCTGTTAATTAGATGTTCAAGTTAAAGATTATATTAGTTTACCTTTGTTAAGTAATCGATTTGATCTTGTGTTAATGCATCTAAATCGTAACCCATGGAGTGTAATTTAATGTTTGCTACTTCTTCATCAAGTTCACGAGGCAATACATACACTTTTGGTTCCATGTTTTTACCATTGTTTAATACATGTTCAGCAGCCAATGCTTGCATAGCAAAGGACAAGTCCATAATTTCAGCAGGATGACCATCGCCTGCTGCTAAGTTTACAAGACGACCTTCAGCCAATACATAGAGTTTACGACCATCAGCCATTGTATAGCCTTCAATGTTTTGACGAACACGTTCATGGCTAACCGCTACTTGTTCTAAATCATGAACATTTACTTCACAATCAAAATGACCAGCGTTACAAAGAACAGCTTTATCCTTCATAACTTCATAATGTTCTTTTACGATAACATCTTTACAACCTGTTACCGTACAGAAGATATCACCGATTTTAGCAGCTTCTATCATAGGCAATACAGTGAAGCCATCAAATACTGCTTCAATAGCTTTAATAGGATCCACTTCTGTAACAAATACGTGAGCGCCCAAACCTTTAGCACGCATTGCAACGCCTTTACCGCACCAACCATAACCGGCAACTACAACGTTTTTGCCTGCTACTGTAAGGTTGGTAGTGCGCATGATACCATCCCAGACAGATTGGCCTGTACCATAGCGATTATCGAATAAGTATTTGCAGTTAGAATCATTAACAGCAATCATAGGGAATGTCAATTGTTTAGCATGTTCCAATGCATATAGACGATGAACACCTGTTGTAGTTTCTTCACTGCCACCTAACAAACGTTCTTTTGCATCAGTACGTGTTGTGTGTAATAAATTAACAAGATCACCACCGTCATCGATGATAATATGAGGTTTATGATCTAATGCTTTATTAAGGAACATAAAATATTCTTCATCGGTGCAATCGTACCAAGCATATACAGTAAGACCCATATCAACAAGTCCTGCGGCTACATCATCTTGTGTAGAAAGAGGGTTTGAACCTGTAACGATGACATCAGCACCACCGCGCTTTAACACGGTTGCAAGGTATGCAGTTTTAGCTTCCAAGTGAACGGAAACAACAATTGTTTGGCCTTTGAAAGTTTGTTCTTTTTCAAAACGATCGCCTAATGTATTTAGTGTAGGCATAAAATTAGAAACCCAATCGATTTTTTTACGGCCTTCAGCAGCGAGATTGATATCTTTAATTAATGATTGCATATGTACCCCTTCATTCTTCAATTAATAATATACAGGTTATGAAAAGAACTTACTTTAACATGATAAGTTTTATATACATCCGTAATGACATCTACTTATTGACAACAACGGATTGTAAGCGAGCAATAGACTCTTGATAGTTTGGTGTTAAAACACCTTCTTCAGTAATAATAGCTGTTACTAGTTCATGAGGTGTTACATCAAAAGCAGGGTTTAATACATGAATACCCGTAGGCGCAGATGGCACACCTTGGAATGTCAACACTTCATCATCAGCACGCATTTCAATGGGAATATCCTTACCATCTTTGAGTGTAAAATCAAATGTACTATATGGAGCAGCTACATAAAATGGAATATTATGGAATTTTGCAAGCACTGCTAATCCATAAGTACCAATTTTATTAGCTACATCACCTTCCGTTGTGATGCGATCGGCACCAACTATAATAGCGTCAATTAAACCTTGTTGCATTGCATAGGCCGCCATATTGTCTGTCTCTAATGTAACAGGAATACAATCTTCATGGAGTTCAAAAGCCGTTAAACGTGCACCTTGTAATAAAGGACGCGTTTCATCAGCATATACCATTTCTAATTGTCCCTGTTCATGTAGTTTACGAATCACACCAAGTGCAGTGCCAAGACCACCTGTAGCTAAAGCACCGGCATTACAATGTGTTAAGATTCGTAAATTTTGTTTTCCTTTAAATAAAGTGGCCCCATTAATAGCCATACGTGTGTTAAGTTGTACATCCTCTTCATGGATAACAATGGCTTCATGCGTGATGCGGTCTATAATTTCATGCATAGACGCAAACGGACCGGCTTTCACAATCCCTATAATACGATTAACAGCCCAAGCTAAATTAATCGCCGTCGGTCGAGTTTCCTTTAATTCTTCACTCCACTCATAAAAGGTTGATAGCTGTTCAGAAAAGGGAACAGCTAAACGATTCGCCTCCGCAGCCGCTAAAATAAGGCCATACCCTGCAGCGACACCAATAGCGGGAGCTCCACGGACACGAAGCATCTTTATGGCCTCTGCCACTTGTCGCCAATCGGTACAATGTAAATATTCCACATGAGTTGGCAATTTTGTTTGATCTAATAAAATGAGCGTACCATCACGCCATTCAATATTGTTCATGAGAACCCCCTCCACATTGTCATATCAAAATGGATACGATCTCTTATAATTTAAAACCACCATACTCAGCCATGCGATGATGAGCTGCATAATCTGCATTCATATCAATAGCCTCAATTGTACCTAAAATAAGAGCTTTCAATTGAGATGCCATTTCGCCCATCATTTCAACTACTTCACTGTGAGTAAGAGCATTTTCAGAAATACCAGCTGCATAGTTCGTAATCATGGAGATTGTTGTGTACGCCATTTCCGCTTCGTTTGCTAGATTAACTTCTGGTACATTCGTCATACCAACCGTATCGCCACCAAGCATATGGAACATTTTAATCTCTGCAGGTGTTTCAAAACGTGGACCTTCTGTACATACATAGGTACCGCCATTATGAATAGACAATTTTTGTTCTTTACCTACAGATTCAATGATTTGACGAAGCTCAGGACAATATGGATTTGTTACATCTAAATGTGCTACCGGACGCTCACCACCTTCATAGAATGTAGTGACGCGATTTTTTGTAAAATCAAGAAATTGATCTGTTAAGACAAAATGACCAGGTTCAAAATTCTTATTCAAAGAACCTACAGCAGTCGTAGAAATAATAAATTTAACGCCTAGCTTTTTTAGGCCCCAAATATTGGCACGATAATTAATTTTATGTGGAGGAATCGTATGGTCTTTACCATGACGAGCCACAAAAATTACAGTTTTACCTTTATATGTTCCTTGAACATAATCAATCTCTCCATAAGGAGTCATCAAGGATTCTTCATGAATATTTTCAAATATAGACGGATCATAAACACCTGTTCCGCCAATTACACCGATTGCACTCATAGTTGCCTCCTATTAAAAATACTCTATCTTTATATTTTCGCACATAATGATAAAACAATCTATAGAAAAAGTTCTATTATTGAATTGGTCCTTTAGGTGTAAACATATCTTCTAGTTCTTTTTTAGAGAAATGATACTTTTCATTACAGTAATGACAAACTAGCTCTGTCGTTTCATCTTCTAAAAGGGATTTCTTATCATCTTCACGCAATGTCATGAGAACGCCAGCGAATCGATCACGACTACAACGACATTTAAAAGATACTGGTTCGTTATAGACTTCATTAACAGTAAGGCCGTCTAGCACTTTCTCAACAAGGCCTTTGCCATCAGGATGTTCTTTTAAATATTCTGTAACAGGTCCTAATTCATTGATATTCTTTTCTACCATAGCCAATGCAGCATCGGTAGCATCAGGTAAAGCTTGAACGATAAAACCACCAGCTACAATGGTATGATAATCTGGGTCTACGAGAACGCCTAAGCTAATCGTAGATGGCACCTGTTCAGATGTATAAAGGTAATACGCCAAGTCCTCTGCTACTTCACCGCTTTGAATAGGGCTAGTAGATGTATAATCTTGAGCCAATTTAGTGAATCTTGTAACTTGTACTTCTCCATGGTGGCCGACTGCAGCACCTACATCGAGTTTTCCAGCACGTTTTAATGGCACATCCACATGTGGCTCATCTACATAACCGCGAACAGTATTATCAGAAAATGCATCGACATGTACAACACCGAGTGGGCCATCACCTTTAATGCGAAGACTTACATTCTCGTGATTTTTAAAATCACCCGCCAGTAATAGAGCACCCGTCATGGCACGTCCTAGAGCAGCTGTTGCGACTGGCCATAAATCATGACGTACGCGCGCGGTCTCTACCGTATCCGTTGTAACGGCTATTGACATACGAACCCCTTCACGGGTGGTAAAACGTTTTATATAATCCATTCAATCATTCCTTATATATAATCAAATTATTATGTATTACACTCTTTAGTGCCTATATAGTATAGCATGATATATGTATATTTTCCATTATGCAGGAACATATGTTTGTTTAAGTATCTTTTCTAGTAAAAGAACATATTTTCGATATAAAAAACACTCAGTATCTTATGATACCGAGTGTTTTCAAAGGTTAATTTAGATTTGATCGATAAGATTAACCATTTCAATAGCCCCCATAGCGCAATCGTAACCTTTATTACCCGCTTTTGTACCAGCACGTTCGATAGCTTGTTCAATATTTTCAGTTGTTACTACACCGAACATAACAGGGATACCGGTTTCTAAAGAAACGTGAGCAATACCTTTTGCCACTTCATTACAAACATAGTCATAATGTGTAGTAGCCCCACGAATAACGGCACCTACACAAATAACAGCATCATAACGACCAGATAAAGCTGCTTTTTTTGCAATCAAAGGAATTTCATAGGCACCAGGAACCCAAATGACTGTAATATCTTCTTGTTTAACATCATGACGCAATAAGCAATCTTCTGCGCCACCAATTAATTTAGATGTAATGAACTCATTAAAACGAGAACCGATAATAGCAAATTTTTTACCAGTACCAACCAAATTACCTTCTTGAACCATCATGTTATAGCCTCCTATGAATGATTAGTTTACATATCTAAGTTAGTAAAGAAAAATTAGTCCTCTAACATATGACCCATTTTTTCTTCTTTTGTTTTTAAATATCCTGCATTAAATTTGTTGGCAGGAATAATGAGAGGTACACGTTTGTGTACATCAACACCCCAATGTTCTAATCCATGGCGTTTTTCAGGGTTATTCGTCAATAAACGGATACTCTTGATGCCTAAGAATCGAATAATTTGAGCCGCTAATGAATATTCGCGCATATCTGCAGGGAAACCTAGTTGTTCATTAGCTTCTACGGTATCAAGTCCTTGTTCTTGTAATGCATAGGCTTTAATTTTATTGGTTAAGCCAATACCACGACCTTCTTGACGCATATAGACTACAACGCCTTTGCCTTCTTTTTCGATGGCCCGCAATGCATGATCTAATTGTTCACCACAATCGCAGCGTTTAGAACCAAATACATCCCCTGTTAAACATTCGGAGTGAATGCGTACAAGTACATCTTCACAATCTTGTACATCGCCCTTAACGATTGCAAGATGCTCTTTATGATCTAAATCATTTTTAAATACGAAGATATTGAAATCACCAAATTTTGTTGGTAATTGAGAACAAGCGCCTAATCCGATCATATCTTCATGCTGTTTGCGATATTCGATAAGTTCTGCTACGGACGCAATTTTCAAATCATGTTCCTTAGCAAATTCGATTAAGTCTGGTAAACGTGCCATATCGCCATCATCTTTAGTGATTTCACAGATAACAGCAGCCTCTTGCAAACCAGCAAGACGACAAAGGTCAACAGATGCTTCCGTATGACCTTGGCGTACGAGAACGCCACCTTCTTTATATACCAATGGGAAAACATGACCAGGGCGACGGAAATCTGCAGGTTTTGCATTAGGATCCAATAGTTTTTGAATCGTATAGGCCCGTTCTGCTGGGGATACACCTGTTGTAGTATCTACATGGTCAACGGTAACAGTAAACGCTGTTTCATGGTTATCCGTATTCTTCGTAACCATTACAGGAATACCAAGGCGTTCTAAAGCTTCTCGTCTCATTGGAGTGCACACGATACCACGTGCATATCTAACAAAGAAATTAATGTTTTCTTGAGTAGCAAACTCGGCAGCGATAATTAAATCTCCTTCATTTTCGCGACTTTCATCATCAACGATAATAACAGGTTTACCAACTTTCATATCTTGAAGAACTTCTTCAATTGTATTCAATGTATAATTCATGGAGACAACTCCTCCTTTTACATAAATCCGTTCTCTACTAATAGAGATTTCATGGATTTTTGAGACTTACTTGTATGTGTAGGCTCATCTAATGTCATAAAATGACGAATATAACGGCCTGTAATATCTGTTTCTAAATTTACCTCTGTACCAATCGACGCATGTCCGAGCACAGTTTCGCTTAATGTATGTGGAATGATAGATACGGAAAAGGTCGATTCCGATCTTTCCATAATCGTTAAGCTAATGCCATCGATTGTAATAGATCCTTTATAAATGACGTAATCCATAATCGATTTTGGAGCAGAAATAGTGAAAACAATAGCATTATCTGTTCGTTTCATATTGACGATGCGACCTGTACCATCCACATGGCCAGCTACAATATGACCTCCAAATCTTCCATTAGCAGCCATAGCGCGTTCGAGATTAACGGGTTGATTTACCTTTAAATTGGTAAACGTCGTCATACTTATTGACTCCGGCATAACATCTGCAGTAAATTGGTGATTTCCAATAGATGTGGCAGTTAAACAAACGCCATTAACCGCTACAGAATCGCCAATTTTTAAATCATCAAAAATTGTATTGCCACCGATTGTCAATAATAAGGATTGGGCACCCTTTTTAACGTTTACTATTTTGCCAACTTCTTCAACGATGCCTGTAAACATAGGAGCCCTCCCTTCCTAAACGATAGGATTCTATACGAATATTATTATCTAGTATTCGCGAACTAGCAAATTCGAGTGTAGGCGCCTCATGTAATGTAGCAAAACCGGTACCACCTACAGCAGCTGTACTATTCGCTCCTCCTATGACAAGATTACCTATATAGGTAACAATTTTATCAAAGGCCAACGATTCAACAAAGGAACTGATAATGGTGGAACCACCTTCAACAAGCACTGATGTGTATTCTTGTTCCCCAAGATGTTCCAAACACGCTTGAATATCTATCTTCTTAATATCTATAGCTACATCAGTGGTACGTCCTTGACGCACCGATTTTGTTGGGAGTTCTTCTACAATCGCTCCAACATTAGCCAAAGCAATTCTACGCTGTTCTGGACAACCTTTCGCTACATAAATGATAACCTTACGATTTGGTATCGTAAATACCTTTGCATCCGTTGGCGTACGTCCCTGACTATCCAGAATAATAATATCTGGCTGATGCACCTCTAATGTATTATCTATCGATACATCGTGTCTGTTGATAAGTGCTTCATATAATTCATCTCTAGTGAGCCTACAATTAAGCAATGGATCATCAGCCAAGATGGTACCAATACCAACCAGCATCGCATCATGAGACGCTCGCAATATATGTCCGTCCTTACGGGAACTTTCATTCGTAATCCATTGAGATTGACCGGTGAAAGTAGCAATTTTACCATCTAGGGACATAGCACTTTTTATGGTTACAAACGGTTTATGTGTTTGAATAAATGTAAAGAAATGTTCATTCAACTGAATACATTCATCCACACATACATCTGTAGTTACCTCTATACCTGCGTCAGTAAGAATTTGAATGCCCTTACCAGCCACTAGTGGATTTGGATCAGTACTACCAATCACAACGCGAGCAATACCAGATTCAACGACACGCTTTGCACATGGCGGGGTCTTACCATAATGAGCACAAGGCTCAAGAGTTACATATAAGGTAGCCCCCCTAGCATTGTCGCCCGCGGCATCTAAAGCATGCACTTCCGCATGGGCCTCACCAGCCTTATGGTGATACCCTTCGCCAACTATTGTATTATTTTTTACTACGACGGCACCAACCAAAGGATTGGGCGATGTATGTCCAGTTGCCATTTTCGCTAGAGAAATGGCACGCTTCATATATAATTCGTCGTTCATCATAATACCTCAATAAAAAAAGGACTATATACATAGTCCTTGGGTCATCATATATACACATACAAAATATATGTGCTATTGTCTTTTCTCATCCAGACTCTACTGTCGGTATCGGAATTGCACCGATTCATGCCATATAGCTCGCGGACTATAACCGCCGGTAAGGAATTTCACCTATCCCCAAAGACTTATCATATTAATTTATATGTTTATAGTACCACTTTTATGATACTTTCGCAAGATTATACATTTGTATATGAGAAAACTTATTAATATCCATCTCAATTATATAGCACTTTTAGAAATTGAACTAATTTTGTGATGTATACAATCCATTGTGATAAAAGTCACATAATATGCAATCATAAGGTACTACTATTTATAGTATACAATGAATTATATTTTTAAATAACAATAATTATCATATAGAGGTGATAATATGGCAAAAAAACGTATATCAGATGTACTCATAGAGGTATTAGCTAACGCAGGTATTGAAAGAATTTATGGTATTACTGGGGATAGTTTAAACTCGGTAAACGATAGTTTACGTCGTAATGGGAAAATTCAATTTGAACATGTGCGCCACGAAGAATCTGCAGCCTTCGCTGCTGGTGCAGAGGCTCTATTAACAGGTAAATTAACCGTATGTGCTGGTAGCTCTGGCCCTGGTAATCTCCATTTGATCAATGGTCTATTTGATTGTCATCGCAATCGTGTACCAGTGCTCGCTATTGCCTCTCATATTCCACAATCCGAAGTCGGTCTCAACTATTTCCAAGAAACACATCCAGAAAATCTATTTAAAGAGTGCTCTTGTTTCTGTGAACTCGTTTCTAATCCAAAGCAAATGCCGGAAATCCTATTCCGCGCCATGAATGCCGCAGTTGGCAATCGCGATGTAGCCGTAATCGTTCTACCTGGTGATGTGGCCGTTATGGAAACAGAAATTGATGAATTACCTACATGGCATGCACCTAAATTGCCACGCGTAATTCCTCAATCAGAGGATATTCTTGAAATGGTCCAACATATAAACAATGGCAAACGCATTACACTTTTCTGTGGTGCTGGTAGTGCCGGTGCTCATGACGAAGTGGTTGAACTTGCTACTAAATTACAAGCCCCTGTTGTACATGCTTTCAGAGGCAAAGAATGGGTCGAATGGGACAATCCTTATGATGTGGGCATGACAGGTTTGCTTGGTTATACATCCGGTTACCGTGCTATTGAGCAATGCGATACACTAATCATGCTAGGTACCGATTTCCCTTATCGTCCATTCTATCCTGAAAATGCTAAGGTAATTCAAGTAGACATCAATCCATCTGCCCTAGGTGCACGCGTTCCATTAACACAAGGCATCATAGGTTCTGTGAAAGATACCTTACACGAACTACTTCCTCATCTTACACAACGAGATGATACAGAATTCATCGATACCGTTCGTAAAGCATATACTAAATTCCGCAATGATTTGGACAGCTATGCTGTTGCTGAACCTGATGGCGTAGCAATTCACCCTCAATATTTCGTAAATCGTCTCAATAAATTGGCTGCTGATGATGCCATCTTTACATTTGATGTGGGCACCCCTGTTATCTGGACTGCACGCCATATTAAAACGAATGGCAAACGTCGTATCATTGGATCCTACAACCATGGTTCCATGGCCAATGCAATGATGCACGCAATAGGCGCTCAAAATGCATGTCCAAATCGCCAAGTTATCTCCCTATCTGGGGACGGCGGTTTCACAATGATGATGGGCGAAATGTTGTCATTAAAACAATTAAATCTTCCTGTGAAAGTATTCGTATTTAATAATGAAGAACTTAGCTTCATTGCCATGGAAATGAAAGCATCTGGTTACCTAGATTATGCTACAGACTTTGTAAATCCTGATTTTGGTAAACTTGCTGAGGCAGCTGGTATCAAAGGTATTAGCATTACAAACTCTAGCGAAGTTGATGAAAAAATTAAAGAAGCCTTGAACTATAATGAAGGTCCTGTCATTATCAATGTCCGTGTTGATAAACAAGAACTTGCTATGCCTCCAAAAATTGCATACCAACAAGCAAAAGGCTTTAGTAAATACTTGATCAACGCCATCCTTGATGGACGTGGTACGGAACTTAAAGAAATGGCTAAAACTAACTGGATGAAATATAAATCTTTATACTAAAATCTGCCAAAATAATTAAATTGCAAAACTTTCAAAAAAAAGGTGTCATCAAACGATGACACCTTTTAAATTTATTAGCCAAACAGCGACATTTGTTCATCTTCTGGCAAATCTCCACAGCATTTAAGTTCTTTCATTGTTTCAATGATTGTGGCAGATACCTTACAACGACGTTGCAAGTCTTTTAACGATGTAAATGGTTTTGCTTCTCGTTCTTCTACGATTGCATCGGCAACGGTTTCACCAAGTGAATCGATAGCTAAGAATGGTGGTAATAGTGCGCCGTCCTTAATGCTAAATCGGCGAGCACCGGAATGTTGAATATCTACGTTAATAAATCGATACCCCCGTTGATACATTTCCATAGATACCTCTAAGGCGGACATCAAATCCTTTTCCTTAGGGCTGGCACCACGGTCAAGAGCTTTGATACGATTAAATTCTTTCAATTGTGTATTCAAATCACCGGTCATGATGCGTAAATCAAAGGCTTTTGCACGGATGGAAAAATAGGCCGCGTAAAATGCCAACGGATGGTATACCTTAAACCACGCAATGCGGAAGGCCATCATAACGTAAGCAACGGCATGGGCACGTGGGAATAGATAGGAAATCTTTTTACAAGACTCAATAAACCATTCAGGAATATTATTTTCTCGCATTTCTTTTTCAAACTCCGTAGTAGCTTGGCCTTGTTTATTTCTCTTTTCAATGCCCTTCCCTTTACGAACATTTTCCATGACGAAGAAACTATTTTTCTTATTCATGCCACGATGAATTAAAAAGTTCATTACGTCATCACGAGTAGAAATAGCTTCATTCAATTTACAAGTACCATTTTTAATGAGTTCCTGTGCATTATCGAGCCATACATTCGTACCGTGGGAGAAACCAGAAATACGAACAAGATCAGAGAAGGTTTGCGGTCTAGAATCTTCTAGCATGCCCCGTACAAATTTCGTACCACATTCCGGTACGGCAAGGCTAGCTACTTGGTCCCCTTGCAATTGTTCAGGCGTCAATCCGATACCCTCTGTTGAAGAAAATAGACTTAGCGTTCTCGGATCATCAAAAGGAATCGTCTTCGCATCAATACCGGTCAAATCCTCCAGCATACGAATAATCGTCGGATCATCATGGCCCAGAATATCGAGTTTTGTCATACGCCCTTCAATAGAATGATAATCAAAGTGAGTGGTTAATACGCCACTCTCTTTTTTATTGGCCGGATGCTGAATTGGCGTAAAATGGTGCACATCCATATCACGAGGACAAACCATGATGCCACCAGGATGTTGGCCTGTTGTATTTTTTACATTTGTAAAACCTTTTGCGAGGTGCTCAAGGAATCCACTGCGAGCCTGAATATTTCTTAGCTCTGCATATTTCTTTACATACCCAAATGCAGTCTTATCTGCAATGGTACCAATCGTACCGGCCTTAAATACATTATCACGGCCGAACAGTTCTTCCGTGTATTTATGGGCCTTCGCTTGGTAGTCACCAGAGAAGTTCAAATCAATATCTGGAACCTTATCGCCTTCGAAACCAAGGAAGATAGCAAATGGAATGTCATGACCATTCGTTTGTAATGGATGACCGCAATTAGGACAGTCACGACGCGGTAAATCGAATCCACCGGCGTATTCACCATTTTCATAAAATTCTGACCACTTACATTCAGGGCAAATATAATGCGGTGGCAATGGATTAACCTCTGTAATCTCCGACATGGTCGCTGCAAAGGACGAGCCTACAGAACCACGAGAACCTACTAGATAGCCATCATCTAGCGATTTTTTTACCAGCTTATGAGCGATATAGTAAAGCACGCCATAACCATTGCTGATGATACAGTCGAGCTCATAATCTAGGCGTTCTTGTACAACACGAGGCAATGGATCACCATAAATCTTCTTCGCATTTACATAACACATTTCTGTGAAAGCTTCATCGGCCCCTTCGATTTTAGGTGAATATGTGCCATCTGGCACTGGTTTAATGTCTTCAATACTATCGTTGATGGCCCGTGTATTCGCAATAACAACCTCATAGGCCTTTTCTTCACTCAAATATGGGAATGAAGCTAACATTTCATCAGTAGTACGCAAATGTAAATCTGGTTGTTCATCCGCATCAGGGAACCCACAAGCGGTTAACATAATCTCACGATATATCTTTTCCTCTGGTGTTAAATAATGAACATCACAGGTAGCACATACACGTTTATTGAGGGCTTCGCCCAATTCAATAACCGTCTTATTCATATCGATAAGAGCTTGTTCATCTGGCACGATACCCTTGCGAATTAAGAATGTATTGTTGGTATGTGGTTGAATTTCAAGGTAATCATAGAATGATGCAATCGTTAATAGCTCTTCTTTAGAAGCCCCCTTAACAATAGCCTGCATCAATTCACCTGCTTCACAGGCAGACCCTATAAGAATACCTTCACGATGCTCTTCAATGATAGAACGAGGCAAACGAGGTCTCCGTTTATAGTATTCCAAATGGGATATAGAAATCATTTTATACAGATTACGTAAGCCCACCATGTTTTGCGCTAACAAAATAATGTGATAACGAGGCGCTTCATCTTTTCGTTTTACAACGTCTAAGGATAATTCCTTTTCTAAATCCGCATCATCAACGAGATATCCTTCAACGCCATAAATAACCTTAACACCAAGTTCTTTACCAAGTGCTTGTGCTTCAGGAAAGGCTTGTACAACACCATGGTCCGTAATAGCGACCGCAGGATGGCCCCATTTTTTGACAGTTTTAAATAAATCCTTAATCGATACGAGTGCATCTTTATCACTCATCTTAGTATGGAGATGAAGCTCAACACGAGAATCTGGTCTGTCTTCTGTCCGTTCATTTGTATTGTCTTCTTCGATAGCTTCGATACTACGTATAGATAAAATATAGTCCTTATCAAATCGATCATCAAAGTTGACACTACCTTGAACGCGCACCTTTTGCAATTTCTTTAATTGTTTTAATAAGGCATCCCCTTCTTCTGGACTATTCGTAAACTTGATAAACTTCATACTGTTCGTATCATCTACGATACTGCCATTTACGATACTTTTACCAGTCCTAGTATCGCGTTTATCAAGGCCAACGAACACACCTTCAAAAATGACACTTGGTGTTTCTACAGTGCCCATGATGCTGGAGGTCGTGCCCTCAATGCGTGGACCTAAAATCATACCCTCATCAGTTGGTGCATCCTTAGGCGCGCGTTGTGGATATTTCTTACCACCTTTGTGTTGATGTCCGCTATTAGCTGAAGATGTAGATGATGAGCTACTAGATACAGATGGATTTCTTGTAGTTACAGACTCATACGATGTGGGGTCTGGATTAAAATAGTCCAATTCCACCGCATCCATAAATGGCACAAACTCATCTGCATAATCAATTTCATCATCGTTATTACCAGCAAAGGACTTTCCTCTCTCTGGCATGTTTTCTTCTTCTAATTTTTGTCGATGCGCTTCAACATCTTCAATAAATTCACCTACACCACAACCACCGGCATAGTAGTATGGTGCAAATTCTTCATCATCGTCATCTACCTTCCACGCAAAGCAGCAAGATGTAGTTGCATTGGTAGGAATCGTATCAAAGGAAATATTTTTTTCTTTGTACCAAGCAGCTAATCGTTCTTGTAATGACACTAATGTTTTAAATGCTGAATCTGCTGCTTGTATGGTTACCTGTTTATCATCACAATTCACATAGAAAGCAGGTTTACTATTCTGTTTTGGTACTACTCGATAACGTACTTTCATTTTTATCCCTTATACCCACAATAGGTCAAACATAAATCCCTAAATCGCCACATATCCCCTTTGCTTGTGCGACTATCTAATATTACCTCATATAATCCTTTTAAGAGTGCTTTTAAAGCCTTTATAGAAATACGAGAACTTGCTTCATAGGCCAGTTTTATAGGGTACGGCTTATAAGAGGCCCCATTTTCTTTACAAAAATTTTCTACCTGTTTAGCTGTCATACCTGCAGCACGACATTCGCTTACCAATAATTGGAGCCGCAATTGCCCTTCAATATAGCCCATAGCGCGATCGATTTCTTTATAGCTAAACATAAACGGAAATAATTCTAATAAGGTATTCACATCTTGTTTTAATAAAGCTTCTTTAAAGGTAAAGATATTTTTAGCTCCATAATTACTGCTATGTTCCATTAAAAAGGATCTATCAATTTTCTTATGATTCCCTAATAACAGAAAATATCGGTCAAACTCGGTACGCATAAACGCAACCGGCACATCTTGCCATAACTCCAATAGATGAGATAGATAGTCTTGCCCATCAGGCGTCAGCGTATATCCATTAGAGGTGCAATACTGACGAATCCACATCAATAAATCGTCACCTTCTAATCGCTTACATTCCTTATTAGGAATAGCATCTAATATCTTTTTATTTTGTTTTAATCGTTTATCCACCATATCGTGATAGATAATAAGTACTGGATTATCACCGGTATAATTCATCAGTAAATCGGCCAGTGCATCCCATTCTTGACTCTCTTTTTGGCCTGCTTTTTTCAAGATAGGTAGATTGATAAGACAAAATACCTTAGCATCGCCAAATAATGAATCCTCCATCAATTGTTCTGATATTTTGGAAGGACCTGCTTCATCATGCAACACGCGCACATCTAGATTTTTATGAGATAAGAAAAACTTTTGTTTCTCTTCTTCTATAAGTTGTGGTTCATTACCATAAATTAGATATACTTGATTCATCGCCAGTCCTCCTTTCATAATCGATAGTCCGGAATATATTGATAGCCCCATAAATGAACATATTCTGCATCGGGATCAATGTCTCGCATCGCTCCTCGAGGCATGCTAACAAGCACGGGATGATTCAAATGTAATGCTACAATTTGATTCATCATATACGACTGAGAGGTAATCAAAATAGTATTCCTCATATCATTTAATTGTAGTTTTTTTTCACCATTTTGTCTATTATAGACCATCACAGACGTTAAATCATTTTTGTATAAAACAGTATTTTTGCCCGTCGATTGAAATCGTTGAACATGAGCATTTTTTAATGGAATACCAAAACTTTGGAGTCCATTTCTTACGCGAATTTCACTAGCTTTCATAGGAATAGCATCAGGTGTATCAATATATACCATAGCTATTTTTTCATAAGGCTTAACAATGAGGAATGCATTTGACTGTTTCATAGGTATAATATGCAAAATCGTTTCATTCCTATATAAGATGCCACTATAAGCTATAGCAATTATGCCAATTCCCATAAGTACAATTCCTTTTGTGAAAGTTCTAAATTTAAGCTTTAATGAGACTAGGTTAATATATAGTAATCCCACACATCCATAGTATAACACCCCTAATGTGGCAGAAATGGTACCTATCCACCATAGACATATAGAACTGTTAGCGAGATGCGCATTTACATATAAACAGATAGTTAATATCCAGTCGATTACGTTCCAAACCATACCTATTGGTATAAGTAAGGATATTATGGTACAACCAAATAACATAACAATAGCTATATCAAGTAAAGGTGTAATAATAATAGCTGCAAAAATACTTGCTAAACTCAAATAGTGAAAGTAATAGAGCTGGAACGGTATCAATAAAAGTTGTGCACTGATGCAGAGTACTAGTGGAGCTTTCACAATCGGTGGCAATACTGTGATCCATCGATATAATGGCATGCCAAATAATAAGAGCCCATAGGTAGCTCCAAAGGATAGTTGAAAGCTCACGTCTAATATAAGTAACGGATCATATAGTAAAAATAGTATAGCCGTCACTGCTAATCCTTGCTTCGCCGTATACATACGGCCCTTTACATAGGCTAAAGCAAGCCAAATCCCCATTATGGTGGAACGCACAACAGGTGCACTGAAACCAACTACTATACAATAAAAGATAGATAGTATAATACCACCCATCATAGCATAACGTTTCCTGATACGACATACTCTGCATAGGCCATATACGATAGAAAATAACAGTGCAATATGGGAACCCGATATAGATAAAATATGAATGATACCAGTGTAGCCAAATTGACGTAGCACATCTTGACCTAATTCTCCATAATGGCCTCCTAGAACTAATGAAATTCCAAGCCATTTGGTTGTATCTGATAGATATTGCTCCATCAATTCTTCAACAGCACTACGCATCGAATCAATTATGTGAAGACACCGTTGATAATAACCGATATAAGAATCTATCTTATACTGTTTTAGAGCATGTAAATCCACCACCTTATAGGTACCATCAAACATGGCACCCATATCTTCATTACGAATTGCCTTATTTCGCTGATCAATAGTGCCTCTCTCTTCTGTCAAATAGAGAGATTTAGGCGTACCATAAACGATAATCGAATCCCCTATATGAAGATGTGTAGAATTTTCTTGTATTGTTACTCTAATATGCCCATCAGCCTTAATATGCACGCCTTTTGCCGTATCCTTGTGTGGCACTAACCCTAACAATATAGCACTAAATGATCTATATTCTTTCCCATCAATCACTTTTAAATCTACCGGAGAATCAATGAGTAGTGCATATTCGCCTTCTTGTGATAAAAAGAATTTAGTGTGCCCTACATACTGATTAATTTGATGATTTACATGTAAAAATGATATGCCACCTAATGCGCATGAGACGATGCAGGTTACAACTATATATTTAATTGACAAAGACGATTGTAACCTATAGCGAACCACAGCTTTAACCAATGTATATAGTAGATAGCCAGCAGCACCAAACATACAATACCAACTCGTATCGAGCAATACATAATGCGAGCTATAGGCACATAAAATACCTAGTATGATACCACTTAGAATATAATGGGCTATCTCCGAATAGGTGATCAGCATATTCAGTGTCAAATAAATAGGTAAATTAGACTGTAATTTTATCGCGTATCTTCTTAAATAATCCATCGCCGATACCTTTGACATGCTTGATATCCTCTATAGATGTAAAAGCGCCCTTACTTTGACGATACTCTTCAATCCGTTTTGCCATGGTTGGCCCAATTCCAGGCAGTGAATCGAGTTCCTTAATGGTAGCCGTGTTAATATTAATCTTTTGATTTCGTAGTAATGATTCAGGATTCCCGTGAAAGTTAAATTTGATATGAATATGCTGCCCACCTGTCACTGTCTCTGCTAAATTGATGGACTCTACATCTCCATATGGTAGTGCACCTCCAGCCCCTTTTATAACATCGCCAATTGTCGAGCTAGCTGCCACCTTATAAAGACCTGGCGATTGAATAGCACCCGTCACATACACAATAGCATCTGTACTTTCAGTATGTTGTTCAGGTTGAACTACCCCATTATTAGCATGAATAGAATTACTTTCATGATGATTAATGCTATTCACGTCAGACGTATTAGCCGCTAATACAGACGAATCTGGCATTGTGGTGCTTCCTTCTGTTATAATAGGCCATAGGAAATAAATTCCTACTAAAATACACAGGATTATTATAATCCACTTATGTGACATAATCATTTGTTTCATATGGTCACCTCCTACTATTAGAGTTTCCATATACAACAAATAACTCCTACTTGTGACTCTATTAGTCACATAAGCAGGAGTTTTCAAAATTATATCGAATTAAAGGAACATACTTTACCGGTATATCCTATTACTATGTTAAGGAGTCTATAATGAATCAAGAATTATTACGTAAATACGCCCGTACTATATTGCAGTCTGGCGTTAATTTACAAGAAAAGCAAACACTCATCGTATCTGTTGATGTAGACAATAAAGATTTTGCAGTCATCGTTACGGAAGAAGCCTATCAATTGGGTGTCAAAGAGGTCATCATCAATTGGCGCCATACCCCAATTACACGACAACGCTTATTACATGCTGATGCATCGGTTCTAGAAACACCAGCTAAATGGATTCCTGTATATTACGAGCAATATGTAGAGGAAAAAGCTGCCTTTTTATCACTTATCAGTGCCAATCCAAAGGCGTTAGCAGGAATTCCTACAGAGCGCATTAGCCTAAACTCACGCAATCTCAACAAGGTCCTATCCTTCTATCATACAGCCATCATGAACTCATCCGTAACATGGTGTGTAGCCGCTGTACCAACAGTGCTTTGGGCTGAACTTCTTGGCTATGAAGGATCAGATGAAGAAAAACTCAACCAACTCTGGCTTACATTACTAAAGTTATGTCGTCTCAATGATGTAGAAGCAAAAGAAACATATGCGCATCACATGGCTAAGCTACGCCATCGTCGCGAAGCATTAAACGCTCTTGATTTGAAAGCATTGCGATATACATGTGAAAATGGCACAGATTTACTTCTCGAATTACCAGAAGATCATATTTGGCAAGGTGGCGAAGAGTTCTCCAAAGAGGGTATCAAATTTAATGCCAATATACCTACAGAAGAGGTGTTCTGTGCACCTCAATGGAATGGTGTAAATGGTAAAGTAGTCAGTACAAAACCGCTTATCTACCAAGGCAATCCTATTTCTAACTTCTCCTTTACCTTTGAAAACGGTAAAATTGTTGATTACACGGCTGAAGAAGGGTTAGATATTCTTAAAGAACTCATCGAAACAGACGAAGGCTCTCAATATCTTGGTGAAGTGGCCCTCGTGGACCACTATAGTCCTATTAGTCAATCTAACATGATTTACTATGAAACATTGTTTGATGAAAATGCATCCTGCCATTTAGCAATCGGTGCAGCCTATCCAACTTGTCTAAAAAATAGCGACGGCCTTTCTGAAGATGAACTCAAAGAACGTGGTCTCAACCACTCCCTCGCTCATGTGGACTTTATGATTGGTCACGAAAACATGAATATTAAAGGCATTACAAAAGACGGCCAACAAGTAGATATCATGATCGACGGTCGCTTATTGGTATAACACACAACATATAAAAGGGATGGTACATCCTCCGTAAGCTCCACCGGCCGGGTCTGACTCCGGCCTTCGGCCTCCACAGGGCCAAAGTCGCTTTCGAAGGATACACTATCCCTCTTTTATCTATTATAGTGTTATTTCCAATACGCGGCCCGTCGATTGATATTCAATAATATCTACACCGGCCGTCTTTAGCATACGTTTTGAAGCCTTAACCTCTTTAGTATCTTTGTACAAATCATCTCGATAAATAACGGCCTTTATGCCGCTTTGAATAATCGCCTTTGCACATTCATTACAAGGGAATAGTGTTACATAAATCTTAGACCCTTCTAAAGAGCCTCCGCGATAGTTTAGAATCGCATTTAATTCACTATGAACGGTATAGAAATATTTATTATCATCTGCCGTATCACGTTCCCATGTGAAATCATCGTCACTACAGTTTAAGGGCATGCCATTATAACCGATGGATAAGATCTTATTATCATTGCTGACGATACAAGCCCCCACTTGTGTATTAGGATCTTTGGATCGTTGCGCAGCCAAAATAGCAACGCCCATAAAGTATTCATCCCAAGAAATATAATCGCTACGTTTTGCCATAATAACCTCTCTAGACAATAAAGCCCCCTTCTACCTATGTAGTTGGGGGCTTTCATTATATTAACAAATCATATATAGAAATATTATTTTACAACGATATTCACAAGTTTACCTGGTACATAGATAACCTTAACGATTTGTTTACCTTCTGTAAATTCTTGAACACGGCTAGATTCTTTAGCCAATGCTTCCAATTCTTCTTTCGTAATATTCACAGAAACAGTTAATTTATCGCGAACCTTACCATTAACTTGAAGAACCACTTCTACTTCGTCTACTTTAAGAGCAGATTCTTCGTATGTTGGCCAGTTCATAGTATGAACAGATTCAGTTTCGCCAAGTTCATGCCACAATTCTTCTGTAATATGTGGCACGAATGGAGCTAATAACAACACGAGATTATGTGTTAACTCATTAGCAAGACCAGCATTTACAGATTCTGCTTTGTCCTTGTGTGCATACATAGCATTAACAAGTTCCATAATCGCACTAATTGCCGTATTAAAGTTGAAGTTATTATCTAAATCTTCTGTAACCTTTTTGATAACACGGTGTAATTCGCGGCGTAATGCCACTTCGTCTTTTGTAAGGTCACCCGTATGATTTTCTTTTGCTGCTTGGTCATACGCATCAACAATACGCCATACGCGACCTAAGAAACGATAGGAACCTTCAACACCTTGGTCACTCCAATCAAGATCGCGGTCAACTGGTGCTGCAAACAAGATGAATAAGCGCGCTGTATCAGCACCGTACTTATTGATAATTTCTTCTGGAGAAACCACATTGCCTTTAGATTTAGACATCTTGCTGCCTTCTTTAAGTACCATACCTTGTGTCAAAAGACCACGGAATGGTTCGTTAGCTTCGATGAGGCCTAAATCATGGATAACTTTCACAAAGAAACGAGAGTATAACAAGTGCAAGATAGCATGTTCAATACCACCGATGTATTGGTCAACGTTCATCCAGTAATTAGCAATTTTGGAATCGAATGGTGCTTTATCGTTCAATGCGTCAGTGTAACGCAAGAAGTACCAAGAGGAATCGATGAATGTATCCATAGTATCTGTTTCACGACGCGCAGGGCCACCACATTTAGGGCATTTAGCGTTCATGAAAGCTTCGGATGTTGCCAATGGGGATACTGCACCGGATTCAAATTTAACATCTTCAGGAAGACGTACAGGCAATTCTTCTTCTGGTACGAGTTGTTCACCACATTTTTCGCAATATACAACAGGAATTGGCACGCCCCAATAACGTTGACGAGAGATAAGCCAATCGCGAAGGCGGAAATTAGTTTTACCTTCACCGATACCGCGTTCATGAAGTGCAGCCGTAATATTTTTACGAGCCTCTTCAGATGTTTGACCATCAAATTCACCAGAATTAATCAACACGCCATCTTCGTGGTCAGATTCTTCCCATGTATCGAAATTGTAGTTTTCACCATTGTGAGAAACAACAGGTTTAATAGGCAAATCGTATTTATGAGCAAATTCCCAGTCCCGTTCGTCATGAGCAGGAGAACCCATAACGGCACCAGTACCATAATCTACGAGAACATAGTTAGCAATCCAAATAGGCACTTGTTCACCAGACATAGGATTTACCGCATAGGAACCGGTAAACATGCCTTCCTTAGGTGCTTCTGTAGACGTGCGATCGATATCGCTCATGTTGCGCATACGCGTGATAAAAGCATCTAAATCAGTTTTGTTAGGTGCATTTTCAATTAAACGTTCTACATATGGATGTTCAGGAGCCAATACAACGTAACTTACGCCGTAGATTGTATCTACACGAGTCGTATATACGGAAATACGTTCGTTAATGGATGGCACATCAAAAGAGAATTCTGTACCTTCAGAGCGACCGATCCAATTCTTTTGCATCAATTTAACGCGTTGAGGCCAACCATCGAGTGTATCGAGATCATCTAACAAGCGATCTGCATATTCAGTGATACGGAGGAACCATTGAGATAAATCTTTTTTCTCTACAGGATTATCACAACGCCAGCAAAGACCATCAATAACTTGTTCGTTAGCTAATACAGTGTGGCATGTTTCACACCAGTTAACCTTTGCTTCTTTTTTATAAGCTAAACCTTTTTTATAGAATTGTTCGAAGAACCATTGTGTCCATTTATAGTAATCTTCTTTACATGTAGCAACTTCACGGTCCCAATCATAGGAAAGACCCAATGCTTTTTGTTGTTTTTTCATGTTCTCAATATTATCAAGAGTCCATGTTTTAGGTGCAATACCATGTTTAATAGCTGCATTTTCTGCAGGCATACCAAAGGAATCCCAGCCCATTGGATGCAATACGTTAAAACCATTCATTTTTTTAAAACGCGCTACTACGTCGCCGATGGAATAGTTGCGCACATGGCCCATATGCAAATTGCCAGATGGATATGGGAACATTTCTAATGCATAGTATTTCTCTTTACTTTCGTCATATTCAGTTTTAAAAGTATGGTTCTCATCCCAGTACTTTTGCCACTTTTTCTCAATATCTTGGGCTACATATTTTTCGTTCATGTAGGTGCCTCCTCAAATCTGTTTGTGATTCTAATTAATAGTATTATTGTACTACTTCGTACCATAAACCGTCAATTTATCTACTTTTTTACTACTTGAACAGCGGGAACGATAGACGCTATATCATTACCAACCTTTTGCTTTTCATTCACAGTCTTAGCATTCGCTTTTGTACGTTCTTTAGATGCTTTAGCTTCGGCTTTTGCCTTTTCTTTTGCAGCTTTAGCTTCTGCTTTTGCCTTCTCCTTAGCTGCTTTAGCTTCTGCTTTCGCCTTTTCTTTAGCTGCTTTTTCAAGAGCCTTACGTTCAGCCTTTGTTAATGGTTTTTCAACAACAGGCTTAGGAGCTTCAACAACTGGTGCTGTGTTAGGTGTACCTTTACCTAAATCAACGCCTTGAATCATTGTAATCGTAGTATCATCTTCAAAGCCTTTACGCCATGCAGCAAAGCCGGCCAATTGTAATTCTTTCACTAGGTTTAATTTATATCCTAAGGATTTATTATCTTCAAACCAAATCTTATCGGTACCACTAGTTGTTGGAATAGCTGCATAATAAGATTTTAACGTATCATTCCAAATAATATTCGATGCGTAATTTGTGAAATAAGATGATTCATTTTTAATGGCCAATGTTTCACCCCGTGCCACACCGCCTGATTCATGCCAAATTCTAGTGTAGAATGGAATGCCAAGAACAAGCTTATGACTTGGTACCTCTTGCAACATCTTCTCAGCATGATCGCGTACCCAAGGATAACTTGCAACCGGTCCTGCTGTAGTACTCTTGGCCCATGTTTCGTCATAAGCCATTAATACGACATAATCTACACTGTTAGCGAAGGACTTACGGTCATATACAAGAGACCAATTTGGACTATTAGAATATCCCGTTACATCTACAGAGGATTGAATATTATACTTATGTAATTCGTCAGCTAAGTATGCTACGAATCTTGTCAATTTATCACGGTCAGAATAGTCTACATTTTCAAAGTCAAAATTATATCCATCAAATCCATAAATATAAGCGTATTGAATGAGATTTTGAGCGTATTTTTTCCACACTGCTTCATCGGCTAAGATACCACTCGTAAAATCTGGATCAAAACGATTTGTAATAAGCGGCCACACATGATATCCGTTGGCCTTGTATGCTTTCACATAGTCCACATTAATATTAGGACTAGATTCTAAGCCAAGGCTATGCAATTTGAACCAACTTGGAGAAATGATGTTATCTCCGCTGACATTCAATTTTTTCGCATACGGCGCATCTTGGTTAGGCCATGGGTCAAAGGCCCAAGATAGAGGTCCTTGGACAGGTTTATTTTGCAATACTTGCATCGTCTCTGGCGCAGCGGTCAATTGAACGTGATCACCATCCTTTGTATAGGTGACGCCTATCAACGGTGTTGCATTTTCTACATCAACATACTCGGCACCATCCCGTTTGGTAATCGGTAATTTAACCGGCTCTCCAACGGCTTTAGGATTCATCGTAATGGTTGTACCATTCAGTTCTAGCTGTGGTACATAGATTGTATAAGATGTCTTATATTGATTGGCCTCATAATTACGGTTGGTCGTATTTAAATATTGTTGTAATGGCACCAACACTTCAGCCTGTACAGTATTACCAGAAATACTAGATAATACAGCAGCTGCCAAGGTAGTGACCATAGCAAATTTACGTAACATGTATGTCTCCTATAATTTATGCTGACTAGCTTTTGTTTACATAACAATTCCTATATTATATCATACATATATCGACACTTATAATTTCTATGCTTATAAAAGCATGAACGTTTGTTCATAAAGGAGTTCATATGCATCAATATCTATTTTTCATAGGCGATTTTCCAATTAGGGCCTACGGTGTCATGTTAGCACTAGCCATCATTAGCGGAGCCTCTGTAGCCTATTTCTTACTCAAAAAAGACGGTCGTGGATGGCACGAGCACATTGTTGATTTCTCCATTACAGTCGCTATAGCAGGTCTTATCGGCGCCCGCTTATGGGATGTATTTTTCTTCGATTGGCATTACTATGGCAATCATCTCCTCGAAATCCCTTTCGTATGGCAAGGAGGCATGGCTATTCAAGGAGGCGTCGTACTCGGTACATTAGCCGGTTATTGGTATCTAAGAAAACATAATATCGATTTCTGGGCCTTTGCCGATATTTTTGCGCCAGCCCTCATTTTAGCTCAATCGGTTGGGCGTATGGCTAACCTGTTTAACGGAGATGCCTTTGGTCATCCTACGGGTGGAAATTTTGGTATTCTCTATCCTGAAAGCACCCTTGCATACCGCACTTATGGTAATCAGCCATTATGGCCAGCTGAAATTTGGGAAGGCCAAATCGATATTCTAATCTTCGTGATCTTACTACTCTTTAGCTCATTCAAACATGCTAAAGGACAAGTGTTCGTTCTATACGCTATCTTGTATTCTACAGCGCGATTCTGCTTAGAATTCTTACGCGGTGATTATGTAAACCTCACAATGGGACTTAAATCAGCACAGATGACGAGCCTCATTGTTATGATTGTAGGTATCTGTTTATTTATCTACTTTGGTTATCTAGATAAAAAGCAACAAGGTGTGGCTGAAACAGTACCAGAAGCACCACAAAAACAAAAGAAACGTAAATAATAAAATCCTTCATTCACGGATACACAACATCCATGAATGAAGGATTTTTTATATCTATTCAATTATTCTAACGATAGACTATGAGCGACAACCATCATTTACAGTTGTTCTTGTGCCTTTAATGCGTCAAGTTCTTCTAATGCACGATTGGCAATGAGAGCATTTTTCTCTTTTTTCTTACGAATCCGTTGAGGCCATGATTCCATAATACCAAAATTAACATTCATAGGTTGGAAATTAGATCCTTCATAGGAAGATATATAGTGGCTCAATGATCCGATAGCCGTCGTTTTAGGGAAGTTGATAAATGCATTATCATCAAGATATCGTTTTACCTGTAACCCTACCATGAGCCCTGATGCGGCTGATTCAAGATACCCTTCTACACCTGTCATTTGACCAGCAAAGAATAGTCGATGATCAGACTGTAATTGGAATGCATGATTGAGCAATTCTGGAGAATTGATATACGTATTACGATGCATCACACCATACCGAATAAATTCTGCATTTTCTAGGCCAGGGATTAAGCCAAATACGCGTTTTTGTTCGCCCCATTTTAAATGAGTTTGGAACCCTACGAGGTTAAACATAGTGCCCTCTTTATTTTCCTTACGCAATTGCACAACCGCATAGGATTCTTCATTGGTACGCTTATCCACTAAGCCTACTGGTTTCAATGGACCATAACGCAATGTATCCTCTCCACGAGATGCCATGATTTCCACAGGCATACAACCTTCAAAATAGATTTCCTTTTCAAAATCCTTAGGCTGTACGGCCTCAGCATGGGTCAATTCGTGCCAGAAGTGTTTATACTCTTCTTCATTCATAGGGCAATTAAGATAATCTGCATCGCCTTTATCGTAGCGAGACGCAGCAAACACCTTATCATAGTTAAGAGACTCTGCGGTCACAATAGGGGCCGCTGCATCATAGAAATAAAAACCCATATTACCGGTTAATTCTCTAATAGCATCACCTAGTGTTTCAGATGTTAATGGACCAGAAGCAAAGATAACGGTTCCTTCTGTAGGGATAGATGTCACCTCTTCATGATGCACTGTAATATTAGGGTGACTTTTTATCTTATCAGTTACCATAGCACTGAATAGATGACGGTCAACCGCTAAGGCACCACCAGCAGGTACAGCTGTTGCATCTGCACATTCCATAATTAACGAGCCTAATCGACGCATTTCTTCCTTTAGTAGACCAACAGCATTCTCTATATTACCAGCGCGCAAAGAATTACTACAAACTAGTTCAGCAAATTGATCCGTTTGATGAGCCGGAGAACTCTTTACAGGACGCATTTCATATAAATCGACAGCAACGCCACGATTGGCAAGTTGCCACGCTGCTTCAGAACCAGCTAAGCCAGCCCCTATAACAGTAACTCTATTTTCACTCACTCTTTGTATCCTCTTCTTTCTTTACTGAATCATCAGACTTTTTCTTTCTCGTTTTCTTAGGTGGTCTAGTTGGACATGTTTCATTGGAGCAGAATTTCTTCGTCGTACCATTTTTATATGATTTTTCAACGATAATGCTACCACATGTATCGCAGAACTCATGAGTAGGCTTATCCCATAACGTAAAATCGCATTGTGGATAACGATTACAACCATAGAAGATACGACCACGCTTAGATTTCCGTTCTACGATTTCTCCTTCACCGCATTTAGGACAAGCAACACCGGTACCAACCGTAATCGGTTTAGTGTTCTTGCATTCTGGGAAGTTAGAACATGCTAAGAATTTACCATAGCGACCGAATTTATAGACCATAGGATGACCACAAAGCTCACAGGTTTCATCACTTTCCATGGATGCGATTTGAATTTTGTCTACATCGCTAGCATCATCCAATTCTCGCTTAAATATATTGTAAAAATCAGTCAATACCTTCACATACGTATCCTTACCATTAGCGATGGCATCGAGCTCCTCTTCAAGTTCTGCAGTAAACCCAGTGTTGATGATTTTTTCAAAATAGTCCACTAAAAAGTCTACTACTACAAAGCCGAGTTCTGTAGGTATGAATTGTTTATTATTTGTTTCTACATAGTTACGGCTAACGATAGTATCTATAATTGGCGCATATGTACTTGGGCGACCAATGCCTAATTCTTCCAATGTTTTGATAAGGCTTGCTTCAGAATATCTAGCAGGCGGTTGCGTAAAATGTTGTTCTGGGTCGATAAGTACAGTTTCCACCACATCAGATTTCTTCAACGCTGGTAATTGTGGCGTATCTTCTTTCTTACTATCTTCATAGACTGCACTAAATCCAGGGAATAACACACGAGAACCAGTTGCCTTAAAGGTATAAGTATCATCAATATCTAGTTCAATGGTAGTGGACTCATTTTGTTGTGGTGCCATTTGGCTAGCCATAAACCGATTCCAAATCAGTGTATATAACTTTAGTTCATCGCGATTTACAAATGGTTCTACCATTTTAGGTGTCAATTCAAGAGATGTAGGACGAATGGCTTCATGCGCATCTTGAGCTGATTCCTTCTTACCATATACATTCGGTTTAGCAGGGCAATAGTCATCGCCATAGGTTCTCTTAATATAGTCTCTTGCCTGTTCTTGCATATCTTTGGATATACGTGTAGAGTCTGTACGCATATAGGTAATTAAACCAACATGACCATAAGAACCGATTTCCAAACCTTCATATAAATGTTGCGCAATCATCATGGTCCGTTTAGCCCCAAAATTAAGCTTACGAACACCATCTTGTTGCAATGTAGATGTGGTGAAAGGCGGAGCTGGTTTACGGCTTCGTTTACTTTTCTTAACAGATGTAACAGTAGCCGTATGGTCCGCAATAGCTTTTTGGATTGCTACTGCATCTGCTTCACATTTAATATCTAGTTTGTCGCCCTTTACATGAGTTAGTTCAGCGGCAAACTCTTCATTAGTTTTCGTCTTAAATTGTCCTTCAATAGACCAATATTCTTGAGGTACAAAAGCTTGTATTTCACGTTCTCGTTCACAAATGAGACGTACAGCTACGGATTGAACACGACCAGCGCTCAAACCTTTGCAAACCTTTTTCCATAATAGAGGGCTTAATTTATACCCTACAATGCGGTCTAGTACACGACGGGCTTGCTGTGCGTCAACCATGTTCATATCCACAGTACGTGGATGCTCTAAAGCCTCTGCAACAGCAGTTTTCGTAATTTCATTAAAAGTAATACGACAATTAGATGTGATATCTACGTTTAGAATGTATGCTAAATGCCAGGAAATAGCTTCCCCTTCGCGGTCCGGGTCAGTTGCGAGCAATACGGCGCTACTTTCATCGGCATGGGCCACCAAATCATCAATCACCTTTTTACGTGCTACCAGATTACTATATCGTGGGGTAAAGTCATGATCAATGTCGATACCCATTTGAGATTTAGGCAAATCCCGAAGATGGCCCATACTGGCTTTCACAATATAATTAGGGCCTAAAAATTTCTCGATAGTCTTAGATTTAGCAGGTGATTCCACAATGACAAGGATTTTACCATCCGGATTATATACGCGAGGTTTTCGTTGCTCTGGTGGCATCGATGTAGCAACAATCGATTTGTCGCGTACAATACCAACTGGTGTCAATGCTTCTTTTGCTACCTTTTTATTAATCGTAGTCTTTTTCTTTTTTGTTTCTTGTTTTGGTTCTTTCGGTTCCCCAATAACGATTGATCGTTTAATGGACAAGTGCATCACTCCCGATTATGTTAATATAGCCCTTAGAATGAACCTTCTCAATCATATGTTTCATTTCAAGGTCTAATAAAATACTTTGTAATCGTTGTAATGGAATGTGTGTTTTCTTGATTAAATCGCCTACACTAATACATTGATCGGTAGGAATTGTACTCAACACGACCTCCCATTCCACCTTAAAGCTTAACACATCGGACCCTTGCGTATCAACTACACGGGGCTTTAACTCATAATCCTCGATTATATCTTGTGCTTTCGTTAATATATTAGCCCCTTGGCGCATGAGCCAGTGATTGCCCTCCGCTACATTGCTTAAAATACTGCCAGGCACCACATAGATTTCACGTCCTTCATTGGCGGCCATATCAGCAGTTATCAGAGACCCACTACTCGCCTTGGCCTCTACTACGATGATGATTTGTGAAAGCCCACTAATAATGCGATTCCTTGCGGGAAAATGGACACCTGACGGCGGTGTACCGGGAGGATATTCTGATACTAATAAACCATTGTTCTTAAGAACGGCATCAAATAACCGTTTATTCTCCGGTGGGTATACAATATCTAAACCGCATCCCATTACAACGATCACTTGTCCCTTTGCCGCTAAAGCACCTTCATGGCTATGACTATCTATCCCCCTCGCACCACCACTGACTATGGCTACATTATACGCAGCTAGTTCCTTACCTATCCGCAGTGCCACATTACGACCATAATCGGAACATTTTCGAGCTCCTACCATGGCAATTTTCATCGTTTCATCATCTAACAACGATATATTTCCTCTCACAAATATGACGGCTGGCGGATTGTATATCTCTTGTAAATGCCCAGGGAATAATACGTCAAGGTACGTAATATATTCTATATGCCAGTTCTTAAGAGCTTTATAGATAGTCCGTAATCGTTCGTCGGTCGCCTCTTTCTCGATTTGCCTATATTTTGTGGACGGAATGCCTAGTATTGTCGTTAGGTTCTTACGATTTTGTAAAGCACACCATGCCTTATAAGGATCTCCAAACTTTTCGACTAAATCACGTATCGTTGCCGCTCCTAGTGAAGAAATACTCTGCATGGCGGCAATGTAAAAATTACTTTCATACTGTTGCTCCATCATGAACTCCTATCCTCGACACATGATATGGAATGTGCCGATACATCATCGCTTCTGAAATATGTTCGTTTTCTATATATAAGGACCCATCTAAATCTGCAATGGTTCGACTCACCTTCAGCAATCGATCAAAGCTACGCCCTGTAAAATGAAATCGTTCATATACGTCTCCTAACAAGCCCCAGCAATCATCGCGTATATTACAAAGTTCACGAATAGCGCCATGTGGCAAGGCACCATTTGACTTAAAGGGTTGGTCTTGGAAACGTTCTAATTGCATCTGGCGCCCTTGCTCCACGAGTTGTTTCATATCTGCACTGCTCATAGAATCAGAATTCATACATAACATATCGTTAAAACTAGGTCTCTCTACAAGGATGAATAGATCTATGCGGTCCAATATAGGTCCAGATATTTTATGCTGATATCTTTCTAATTCTGTAGAGCTACAAACACACTCCTTATGAGGGTCCCCATAATATCCACAAGGACATGGATTAGCGGCGAGTATACATATAAAATCTGCTGGATAGTCATAACTATTTTGTAACCGATTCACAGTAATCATATGAGATTCTAATGGTTGCCGTA
Organism: Veillonella sp. ICM51a; assembly: GCF_000524355.1. Taxonomy (NCBI): domain Bacteria; kingdom Bacillati; phylum Bacillota; class Negativicutes; order Veillonellales; family Veillonellaceae; genus Veillonella; species Veillonella sp. ICM51a. Next base: position 13,482 of record NZ_JAPX01000023.1, on the reverse strand, counting down.
ACGCATCTAATATATAGCGCGGAAATTCTGGTGCTTCATCAATAAATAGCACCCCTTTATGGGCTAATGTAATTTCTCCCGGTTTTGCATTACTACCGCCCCCTATGATGCTCGCCAAGGTTGCTGTATGGTGAGGACATCTAAAAGGCCGTTTAGCAATCAGCCTATTCTTTTCGAGCAACCCTGCCACATCATGAATGCGTGTTGTTTCTAGCCGCTCCTCCCAACTTAGGGGTGATAAAATGGTTGGTAATCGTTCTGCCAACATAGTTTTACCAGATCCAGGCGGACCTATCATCATCACGTGGTGAACACCAGCAGCAGCAATAACCATGGCTCTTTTTCCTAGTTCTTGGCCTTGCACATCCTTGTAATCAATGAGGCTGTTGACCGCGTCATTACAATCGTCATCAACAGTGTCTACACGATATTCATCCGGTCGTATTACAAGTTTCACAATATCCGCCAATGTATGTGCACCATAGGATGTGATTGCTTCTATATTGTGCAGCAATGATACATTATCCAAACTTGTAAAGATCGTAAGAATCTTGTCATCAAGTGCTTTCATAGCCATACTAAGAATGCCTTGTGTCTTTTTTAGACTGCCATCTAAGGATAATTCGCCTATAAACAGAGTTGATTGTAATAATTTTGTTAATTTAGGTTTGCGTAGCCTAATTTGACCTGATGCGGCTAACACGCCTATGGCTATGGGCAAATCTAATCCGGAACTACTTTTTCTGACCTCTGCAGGCCCTAGATTAACAACAATACGACGCATAGGAAAATCAAATCCACTATTTTTAATAGCTGCCCGTACGCGTTCTCTCGATTCTTTTACAGCTTGATTTGGGAGTCCCACAATGTCAAAGACAGGTAGCCCTTGAGATATGTCCACCTCTACTGTTACAACGACGCCATCTAAACCATCTATGGTAGCACCATAGACCTTTGCATACATAATGGACCTCCTACATGAAACACTGAGGCATATAGTGTACAGTGGCCTTAAAATCCTCATGTACATATACCTCAACTACATCAAAGGATAGTTCCTTCCATTTGCGGTTCTGAGCCCGCAAATCCCGTATAAAATACATAGCTGCCTGCTTAATATGCTTTTGTTTACGTTTTGAAACGGCCTCCCGTGGCAATCCATGGGTGACACCACGACGCGCCTTGATTTCAATAAAATGATAGGTCAGCCCATTTTTAGCGATAATATCGATTTCACCTACCTTTGTTTTGTAATTGGTCGTTACAATTTTCAATCCTTGTTGCTCAATATACTGTCGAGCAATATCTTCTCCCCAATTACCAAGAGCTTTTGCATCTAATAGGTTACAATTTTGTTCACAATTCATCGTATTCATGATTACCTCCTTATGTATATAGATGCTTTCGAATACTTATATATACAACATATGACGGTCTGACCATGAATGTAAATAGAAAAGAGGTTCCTAATAGTCACCTAGGTGACCAATAGGAACCTCTTTTCTATAGATTTTTCATTTTTATTTCACAATAGAGTAATCTATTTATTTTTCTTCTCGATGCCATCCAACAATTGACTTAATCGGTTCAAAACTCTTTCTATGCAGTGGTGTCACACCTTGCTTCTCAACAGCCTCTTTGTGGAGTTCTGTATAATATCCCTTATGTATGCCAAAACCATAACCAGGATATTCTTCATCGAGGCTTTTCATATATCGATCCCGCGTAACCTTTGCAATGATGGATGCCGCTGCAATATTAGCACTTTTGCTATCGCCCTTGATGATGGATTCAACAGGAATTTTCAAATCAGGTAATTTCATCGCATCCGCTACGACAGCCTCTGCAGGTATATCAAGGGTGCGAATAGCCTCATACATCGCTTGACGTGTGGCCTCATAAATATTGAGCTCATCAATTTTTTCTGGACCATAGGAGATACAGCTGACCGCTACAGCTTCCTCCATGATGATGTCATACAATGCTTCGCGTTTCTCTTCAGTTAGCTTTTTAGAATCATTAAGGCCTGGAATTAATGTCATAGGCGGTAAAATGACTGCAGCTACTGTAACAGGGCCAGCAATGGGACCACGCCCTACTTCATCGACGCCAGCCACATGATATAGCCCTTCATCATAGAACATGCCTTCATAGTCGTACATGCTCATCAAGCGTTGTTGTTCTTTTAGCTCTTTTTCTTGACGTTTAATATAGGAGGCTGCTAATTTTTGAACGGAACTACGAGTATCCTCTTGTGCTAATGGTAAAATTTCCAGAGCTTGTTCCGTTTCAAAAAGGGCCTTAATATCAGCTACCTTTAACTTAGCGAAGATATCCTTATCCATGATATGTTTCCTCACCATCTTCTGGATAATACGGTTCTTCATTAACTTGGTCTAGTGTAATTGTACCAAGCTTTGTATTACGATAGTCTTGCAAAATAATGCGGCGCGCCTTATCAAGGTCTACAACACCACCGCTTACAAGACAGCCTCGACGACGACCAATGCTTTCAAGAATTGTATCCACATCGGCCATCTCTTCTTCTTTTAATTTGTAGCGTTCAATCAAGATATTAGGTGTATTCGTCAATAGATGGTTTAATAATTGCTTAATTACGTGCTCTAAGTCATATACATCATCAGAAATGGCACCTGTCATAGCAAGACGAGCAGCAGCCCGTTGGTCCTCTAATTTAGGCCATAATACGCCTGGCGTATCAAGCAATTCCATATTCTTACCAATTTTAACCCATTGCTGACCACGCGTGTGACCTGCCTTGTTAGCCGTACGGGTTGCTGCAGAACCAGCCAAGGAATTAATCAATGTAGATTTTCCTACATTAGGAATGCCTAAGATGATGGTACGTATGGATCGGCTACGAATCCCCTTTGCAACCCATCGATCAATGATAGGTTTACTGAGACGTTCTACAGTAGATACTAATTTCTTATTACCCTTACCAGACTTGGAATCGATGGCTAATACAGTAATGCCTTGTTGCGTAAAGAATTCTGTCCATTCCTTCGTTGCTTTTGGATCTGCTAAATCTACCTTATTTAACAGTACAATATGCGGTTTTTGACCAACTAACTCTAGGATGACAGGGTTCGCACTAGAACGAGGAATACGCGCGTCTAATAACTCGATAACAACATCTACCTTTTTGATGTACTCCGTTATCATGCGCGTAGCTTTCGCCATATGCCCAGGGAACCAATGTACGATAGGTGAATCTGCCATAATGTCTCCTTTCTATATATCTTGTATGAATGTATGTATATCTATATTTTAGCAAAAATAAAAGGCTGCCAACGGCAGCCTTTTAAGAACATTAGCGTTTTTCGCGAATACGAGCAGCTTTACCAGTAAGGTTACGTAAGTAGTACAATTTAGCACGACGAACAACACCACGGCGCATAACTTCGATTTTAGCTAAGCGTGGGCTGTGAAGTGGGAATGTACGTTCTACACCTACACCGGATGCAATACGACGAACTGTAAAAGTTTCACGTACGCCACCGTTTTGACGTTTAATTACCAAGCCTTCGAATACTTGGATACGTTCACGGCTACCTTCCACTACTTTTACGTGTACGCGTACTGTATCACCAGCACGGAAAGTAGGGATGTCTGTACGAAGTTGTTCTTGTTCGAGTACGTTAATAATGTTCATTGTTTCCTCCTGTTTGCAGACATTCAATACCTACACCTTATAGGCAGCGGACTGTCTCAAATTAACAGTAATATATTATCACAAGTCAATGTACAATGCAAGAGGTTACACACTATATCTTGTATAGATTTATATACCCATTTCACCACAACTATATACAAGTATATAGCTTAATCAATACGGCCTAATAGGTCATACAAATCTTGTCGATCCTCTGGCGATAATCGTCTAAACCGATAAGCTAACTGCTGTTCCCTATGTTCAACTAAACTATGTGCTTCTTCTTTCCCTGCATCGGTTAGTGTCACAACAGTTGTCCGCTTATCCATCGTATCGATGGTCTTTTCTACAAATCCCAATTGTATGAGTACATCCAGTTGCTCCGATACGGTAGCTGGGCGAATCTGTAAACTATCCACTAATACACGTTGGCTCGTTCCCTTACCGATTGTATATAATTCCATAAGTATTCTATAACGTGAACCTTCACGCTTAGCCGTCACATTACGGAGGGCATTGAATAATTCAACATTTGTAATCATAATGACATCTCCTTACAACTTTGTATACTTTATGTATTCGACATAGATGCCAAAATTCCTGCATAAAGAAAAGGCAACCACAGTTGCCTTTCCTCAGTTTCACATAGTTAAGACAAATGTAATTTCCTAACTATATAAAATATATGTTATTTTAATGCACTAATATCGCCGATAATAGCCATTACGCTATAGGCTAAACGAACAAGTTGTAAACGGTTAGCTTTAATAGCTTCATCTTTGTCCATAACCATAACATCTTCAAAGAATTTGTTGATGGCAGGCACCAATGTAGCAGGTACTGCCACAACAGCGTCATAGTCATTTTTATCCCATGCATCGATACTTGCTTCAGATGCTTTCGTAGCCATTTCATACAAGGCACGTTCTGCATCTTCTTTCAATAGACTTTCATCAACACCAGTATATGTTACATCTTTCACAAGATTATACATACGTGTGAAAGCTTGTACTAATTCAACATTTTCATCAATGCGGTTTGCCAAGAGAGCTTTCACAAGACCTTCAGCATCCGCAACGGACAATTCATTGTTAGATAATAACAAGTCGATTACGTGATGAGGTACTTCACGGTCAAGGAAGATATTTTTCAAACGCAATGTAATGAATTCTTCTACTTGGCCAAGCAATTTATCTTGTTTATCTGCAGGCACATTGAGAAGATTCATAGATTCCACGATGATTGGGCGCAAGGAAATATTCCATTCGCTACCAAGCAAGATGTTCAAGATACCGATTGTTTGACGGCGCAATGCATATGGATCTTGAGAACCGGTAGGAATCAAACCACGGCTAAATGTTGCAACGATGTTATCGATTTTGTCAATAATGGACAACACTTTACCAGCTTCTGTTTGAGGCAATACGTCGCCTGCAAAACGTGGTAAATATTGTTCAAAAATGGCTTCTGCTACTTCTGGGGATTCACCGTCAAGTAACGCATATTCTTTACCCATTACACCTTGTAATTCGGTAAATTCTGTAACCATACCTGTTGTAAGGTCTGTTTTGGCAAGTTCAGTAGCACGTTCTAATACGACGCGCGCATCTTCGTGTAGTTCACATTCTTCACTGAACACACGGCCTAATGTTAACAAACGTTCAGTTTTATCTGCTAAGTTACCAAGACCTTCTTGGAATACGATTTTAGTCAAACCATCTTGACGGTCGATAAGAGGTTTCTTGCGGTCTTCGTTAAAGAAGAATTTGGCATCATCTAAACGAGCGCGCAATACACGCTCATTACCAGCTTGAACTACTTCAATAGAATGATCGGAGCCGTTGCGAACTGTTAAGAACATTGGCAATAATTTACCAGCTTGGTCAACCAATGGGAAGTAACGTTGATGGTCTTTCATTGGTGTAATGATGGCTGCATCTGGAAGTGCCAAGTAGGACTCTTCAAAGCCGCCGCACAATGCTGTAGGCCATTCAACAAGATAGTTAATTTCTTCTAACAAATCATCATCCCAAACGATAGATGCATTTTTAGAAGCTGCAATATCATGTAATTGTTTAGAGATCAATTCACGACGCGCATCTTGATCAACCATAACAAAGTTTTCTTTTAATGTGTCTACATAGGATGCTGCATTCTTAATAGTGATTTCATCAGCACCTAAGAAACGATGACCACGAGATACATTACCGGATTGAACTGTAGCAAATTCTACAGGAATTACGTCTTCATCAAGTAATGCTACAAGCCAACGTACAGGACGTACGAACTTAGCATCTAAATTACCCCAATGCATGGATTTAGGGAAGTTAAGACCTGTAATCAATTGTGGTAACATGTCTGTGACAATATCTTTTGCAGGTACGCCTGCCGTCTTAGTTTCAGCATAAATATAGCCGTCTTCTACAACGAGATCAGCTACATCAAGACCTTTACCACGAGCAAAGCCGATAGCTGCTTTTGTAGCATTGCCGTCAGCATCATATGCGATGGATGCAGAAGGACCTTTATGACGTTCGCTGATTTCAGCGGATGTGTCAGCAAGACCTTTCACGATAAGAGCCAAACGACGTGGTGTGCCGTATGTTGCGATGCTTTCAAAAGGAAGATAGGCATCATTTAATTTTGTTTCAGCCAATTGTTTCAATTGACCTAAGATATTTGGCATAAAGCCGGCAGGAATTTCTTCTGCACCGATTTCAAATAATAAATCTTTTGCCATCTTATTTATCTCCTTTCAAAAGTGGGAAACCTAATTCTTCGCGTTTAGCAAGATATTGTTGTGCACAAATACGAGCTAATGCACGTACTCGGCCGATGAAAGCAGTACGTTCGCTGATGGAAATAGCGCCACGGGAATCAAGCAAGTTGAATGTGTGGGAACATTTCAATACATAATCATAAGCTGGTAATACATAGCCGGCGCCACAAACGCGTTTTGCTTCTGCTTCATACATATCAAATAATTTGAAAAGCATATCTGTATCAGCTAGTTCAAAGTTATAAACGGACTGTTCAACTTCATTAGCATGCCAAACATCACCGTATGTAACGTTTTCATTCCATTTAAGGTCATATACGTTTTCTACACCTTGAATGTACATAGCCAAACGTTCTAAACCGTATGTAATTTCTACGGAAACTGGTTTACAGTCAATGGAACCAACTTGTTGAAAATATGTGAACTGCGTTACTTCCATACCGTCGAGCCATACTTCCCAGCCAAGGCCCCAAGCGCCCAATGTTGGAGATTCCCAGTTATCCTCTACAAAACGAATATCGTGATCTTCAGCGTGAATACCAAGTGTTGCCAAGGATTGTAAGTACAATTCTTGAATGTTATCTGGAGATGGTTTCACGATAACTTGGAATTGATGATGTTGGAACAAACGGTTAGGGTTATCACCATAACGACCATCTGCTGGACGACGAGAAGGTTCTACATAACATACAGCCCATGGTTCAGGACCAATAGCATGCAAGAATGTTGCAGGGTTCATTGTACCTGCACCCTTTTCAATGTCATATGGATTTTGAACGATACAACCTTGTTCACTCCAAAACTTTTGTAGATTTAGTATAATCTCTTGAAATGTCATTGCTGCCTCCACTTTACACAACCGACATAAAATCAACCATTTCGTTACAAACAAAAAAGTCCCTGTAACGAAAAACGTTACAGGGACGAGTATACCCGCGGTTCCACCCTATTTGGCTTGCGCCCTCTTTTTTCTATGTTGGCCTTTACTAACAGATACCTGCGTTCCTGCCAATGCTCTACAGCGCCTTCAACCAAATGTGAGCTTACACCATCCTCACTCGCTAGAGAGGTTTACTACTCTGCTTCATCGCATATATTATACACAATATTGTAGCAATACAGAGGGAGAAATGTCAATAATATATAAAAATGCCCTTATACGTAAACATATTATTCTTGACAAGGAACATATTCATTTATAGAAGTCAAAAACTCATCAACAGTAAGTATTTTTATATCATGACATAATCTTAAAGTATTACAATAATCAACAACCCCTCTAAGACGCTCTTTTGATGGTGAGTCTAATCCTCCAAGTCTATTAATTTGCCTATTTAAAGACTCATATCCATTATTAAACTCAGTAGATTCATCACCGGGATTAAAAACAAGTATAAACCTATATCTTAAATTTGATTGAGAAATAACAAACTCATTTAATATACATTTCTCAAAAAAATGTATTGTATCAGCTAACTTTCTTTTGGTTTTAGAACGAGTATCTTTATTTCTACAATCACTATTTTTAAACTCTATAAGATTAATCCAATTATTATGCTTTACTAATGCATCAACACTAGCAAAAGATTTAATCCTTAACTGATTACAAAAATTTTGCATAAATTTATCGTAGTCATATGCAAATAACTCACATCTACACCATGAATTATCATTTCTACAATCATCTTTCGCTAATTCAGTGATAGTATTTAGTTCAGCATCATGATTATCTAGGAACTCTATGACTTGACAACACATAAAATAGCCCCCATATTATTAATCTAATTATAATCTAACTCGTCAGAAATATTATTTAATATAGAAAAAGTATTTGCCATTTTCTGATAAATTTCAGTTGTATTTTCCACTTCAGAGAAAGTAATCAATGAATCAGTTCCAATTTTTGATAAATAATATTTACATTTTTGATTAAGTTCATATTTTTTCGAAAATACTTCTATAGCTCTCAAGAAAAATGGACTATGAGTAGTTAATAATATCGTTAAATCAAAATATTTCTGTAACAAAACCAATAGCTCAGCATATACAATTTGCCATTCAGGATGAAGATGAATTTCTGGTTCATCTAAAATAAGAATATCTCGATTTACTATCAGGTTATCAGTTATTAATTTCTTTATAATTAAAAATGACTTTAGACCTGTAGATAAATTAGAAACATTGATTCCCTCAGGATAATCATTATTTTTTAAAGTATATCTACCATCGTCCTTTAAAACAAGTTGACCTTTTATAACTAAATTAATCTTATCTTCTATTTCTGCATATTTATCTTTTGCTATAATTTTTTCTATTATTTGATCATTCTCTTCAAATGAATATTCTCTAGAATGTAATAGTTTATTAGTATAATTATTTATTGCAGCACGACCATTAAGTGAAGATGATGATCTATTAATACGAGAATCTATTATATATGGATCATCTACATAAATAGCTTTATTTGTTAATTGAATTTCATCTTCTAAGAAAATACATTTATTTTCTGAAAACTTAAGATTAATATGTTTATTTTTAATAACTAAATCTACATGAGCTGGATCAGAGATTGTCATATTATTAATTTGATTATCAAAAATATCATTGAAATAGTTCGTGATTACTTCCGCTTTAATACGATTAGTTTCTAAACCATCAATTTCCTTTGAAGACTCAGTAAATAGAGCCTCAATATTTGATTGTAATAGTTCCAAGGTTTTATTACTTATAAGTCCATTCAAAAAATCTAATATATCTTTAGAAGTATAATTAGATTCAAACCTACTTCGTTTAAATAATTCTAATAAATAAGGCGAACCAAGAATAGTATCATCTTCAGAACTATAAGAAGAGAATTCTTTAAAAACTCTGGCAATAATTGCATCATGTTTATATTTATCAATAGCCTCATTAAAACTATTGAATTGTGAAAATAATGCAAATAATATTTTACCAATAGTACTCTTGCCAGTATTATTATTACCCGCAATAACAGTAATCCCATTAAATTCTAAAGTAGCAGATTTTATTTTTCCAATATTATTAATTTTTAATTGCATTATATTTCTCCACTACACTAATAAAAAAAATATATATATATCATCTTTCATATAATGATATCTGTCAAGAAGTCAATATAAAAATATGATAATTATGAATAGTAAATAATTCTTATAATTTATAAAGCATATATTAGTTATTAAGTTCCCTTAGCGATACGATCTAAGAGTTCAATATAGCTTTGTTTATTTAATGCTGGTGTAAAGTTATCTAATACATCTTTAGCTCCTGTAGCATCATCGTATAATAAGTCTACGATTGTCATAGCCAAGGCTTGTGCTGTTTTAATGTACGCTACATCAGGTACAGAGATTTCATATTCTGCACTGTGTAGTACACCACTGATGCAGCCAACCCATGGGTGGATAACAGGCATCAAGTGAGATACGTCCCCCATGTCTGTACTAGCAGTAATATGTGGACCTTGGTATACATTGGCTTCACCAAAAATAGGATTTGAATTTTCTCGTAATAGAGCATTCATACGTTCATCATTACACATCGGTAAATAACCAGGTAGGTCGTTGATAACACATGTAGCCCCTACTGCATCGCCACCAGCTTTTAATGCTCTGTTAACACGATGGTTACCATCTACAATAGCTTGAATATTAGAAGCACGCACATAGCTTTCAACTTGAACATAATCAGGCACACAGTTCACCAGTGTACCGCCTTGATTAATGATTGGATGGAATCGGAAATAATCGCTTTCTTTGAAAGTTTCACGAATCGAGTTAACCCCCATAACGCCCATTAAAGCAGCATTAAGAGCATTGATGCCTTCATGCGGTGCTTGAGCGGCATGAGCTACCTTGCCGTGATATTCAATCAATTTAGATACAAAACCATTAGAGGTACTGCCTAGACCCATTTCACCAGCTGGAGTTTTGGCAGTCTCCACATGCATTTGCATAGCCATATCGATATCATCGAAAGCACCTTCATAGATGAGTTGTTGCTTACCGCCCATATATTTCAGTTTTCCTTTCTCACGCAATTTGTTGCGGTAATCAATTTCAATCATTTCCTCTGCAGGGACAGCAAATAATACGACATCACCAGCTAGCTCATCCATCACCGCTTGTAAGCCCATAGCGACAGCAAACATATTCGTAATTTGTACATTATGACCACAGCAATGGGCAGCCCCTGTTAAATCATCAGCGCGAGGATGGCGAGGACAGAGAATGGCATCTAATTCTCCCACCATTGCAACCGTATATTTACTATCCCGACCTTTCATTCTACCTTTTACACCTGTCAATGCATGCCCTGTAGTATAAGAAATGCTAAGTTCATCAAACATAGCTTGAACCTTTCTAGAGGTTTTTACCTCTTTAAAACCTAGTTCAGGTTCAGCCATAATAGATTCAGCCAATTCTCGTAAACGCGGTTGTGCATCAACAATAGCTTTACAAACACGTTGTTTTACTTCTTCCTTTGTCATAAAAAGAACATCTCCTTTTAAAATCGACCGTACTTTCATACGGTCGATAATTTTTTAACAAAGCATATTTATTTACTACTATAATATGAATAACTATATGCTAAAAACACTATTAAATTAAACCTTCTAAATGAAGCATAATTTGAGCCAAAGCACTAGCACATATAAATGTACCTGCTGTAACAGCTAGTGCTACGGGAATAATTCTCCATGATAATCGACGAAATGCTGCTAAATCTTTACCTAAAGATAAACCTGCATAGGCTAATACAGGTGTTGTAGTAGCTAAAAATGTAACTTGACTTGTTTTAGCTATAATCCATTCTTGTCCTGGCATAATAGGTAAAGATGCAATAACACCAACCAAAGACACCCAGAATACCATAGGTAATTTATTTGCATATGGCAAATGAGAAATAATTCCTCCAATAGTTGCAAGAATGGCCATAATAGCAACACCGATTAAGCTATCACTAAAAAGATGCTTTCCATCCATTACATTACCTACAGCAGTAATAATTGCAGCAATACAGATGACAATAATAAATTGTGTAATTTGTTCACTCTTACTCATGATGTACTGCCTCCTCTGCTAGATCTTGTTCACGTGTACGACCAGTAAAGAAATTATACGTTTTTTCCATTATTGGTAAGGATACGAATAAGCCAAAATAAACACCAAGAACAGTGGTCAATAAATTAGCTGCTCCCGATAATGCCATAATTTGTTGTTCATACTCCGGATATACTGCAACAATTGGCGCTGTAGCAGCTGCCATCATACTCGCACTACCAACACCAGCCCCCATTGCCAAAGCTAATGGATGGAATAATCCAGATGAAGCTAAAATTCCAGATAATACAGAAGCCCACATTGCACCAATGAGAACACCACAAATGTACATCCCCATAACACCACGACCTTCTGGCGAACTAAATCCATATTTGTCTATAATGATAGCTACATTCGGTTCTCTATCTACAGAGTAGCAAGCACCTACAGCTTCACGCCCCATTTTTACGAATAAAGCAACTGGTAATCCGAAAACAATCGTACCTAGGAAATGACCTAGTTCTTGTAATAACAAAGCCCAACCCGCACTTGTAAGAATTCCTAGGTTTGGACCAATACCAAGACCTACTTTTACCATCAGGATCATAACTGCTATACCAATATAATCAGCAGATTTTTCCATTTGTTGAACAGTAAGAATCTTAAACTTAGGAATAGAAATTAAAAGGCCAAGAATCAAAGTGTACAATAACGGTAATAAAACAATAGGTCCTAATTTCTGGATACCAATGAATTCAGCCACGACTGTAAGAACCAGTGTGAGAAAGTGAATTTTGAGATTCCCCAAAAGTTCCATAATAACCTCCTACAAATAACTAAATACCACTACGGTTTTATTATAATATATTCTCTCATCAGAATAAATGAATCCTATTATGTATACATATCAAAGTATCTAGAGTAATCAAACATTTGTGACAAATACCTATGCCTTTTGATTCATAAAGTACTCTGTTATAACTTGGTTTGGTGATTTAAAGTTTAAGACTTTTTGTGCAATGTTATTATATCTATTAGCATATCGACTATGTGCTTTTAGAAAACTCTCCATACTATTAAACTTACGAGAATAAAATCTCTCACTATCAATTCGATGACTGCGCTCTACCTTTCCATTCTGCCACGGAGAAAATGGTCTTGTCGTTTTATGCTCTATTTCTAATCTTTTTAATACAATATCAAATAAACACTCTCGATCTTTTACTCCATAGTTTGTAAATTCACGACCATTATCTGTTTGTATTGTATGAATAGGAAATCCCATTTTGGCTTCTAAATTTAATAAGAACCGACTTGTATTAGTAACACTTTTTTCATCTATAATTTTTAGAATTCTCTTTCTAGAAAACTCATCAATAGCTGTAAGTTGATAGTAAGATTTTCCTTGTGTTGAAAAGGCTAAACTCTCGCGAGGTACGTATTTTATATCAATCTGAACCTTTTCTCCTGGATATGTTACTAGATCTGGTTTCCACTTGCTTTTTGGAACAGATTTAACAACCTTTTTCTCTTTAATGTGACACCTTATTTGTCGGCACATAGAGCCATATGAGCGTTTATAACCACGCTTTTTTGCCTCAACATATACTTGAGACAGCCCTTCATGTTTAAACTTAGAATGCATACGCTTGATAAGTGCTAGTTCTTCCTCAGTGTGTTGATTAGGATGAGAATGTGGTTTACGACTATACAATCGAAGTGAATCGATAGTCCCGTCGAAACGCTTCACCCAACGTTGTACTTGTTGTCTACTAGTATGATAACGGCGTGCAGCTTCAGCATTATTTCCATACTTTATAGCATATTCACATACTCGTTTACGAAATCTTAATTCTTCAGTTATAATAGAATGCATGAGAAGGAACTCCTTTTGTTGTAATGTTTGGATTAAGCAACTTCATTATAACAGAGTTCCTTCTCATTTTTTATTCACTTGTCACAAA
>NZ_JAPX01000022.1:0-19288 GCF_000524355.1 Veillonella sp. ICM51a | reverse complement strand
CGAAAGAGGTTCCTATTGGTCACCTAGGTGACTATTAGGAACCTCTAATCTATTTACTTTTATTATTTACAACATTATATTGAACTTGAGGCCTCTAAATGGGTCCAGCCTTTGCTATTCGTGGCATGAAAAAAGGCCCGACATTGAGAGTCAGACCGTTTCTTCAAATTCATTATCGAGAAGCGAGAGCTGGCGACCAAACCATTTATGCCTCACTTTGATATAAATTATATCATATCTAAATAGGGAAAGGAATCGAAGGATTCCTTTTCTTATTTTCAATTATAAATGTTTATGGTGTATACGATAGTGACTTATATCATCGACAAGATATCCTCTTAATTGCTATATTTGTAATATATTACTACTGGGCTGACGGATTCGTAGAATTGACTACATGCACAGTAGCGCACATCGTGTGATAGCCGACCGTCTGGGCAAGCTTTTGTTCAGACGGTCTTTTTTTGTTCTCTCATAGCAAATATGCTATATAAATTTTTAATCATTTCACCTATATGAAAGGAGTTTTCTTATGAGAAATCGTTGGCTTATTGCACTAGCTGCCATTGGTCTGCATATATCTATCGGTAGTGTGTACGCATAGAGCGTGCTCACACGACCTATTATGGCAGATATGGGCTTTACTATGTCTCAAACGACATGGACATTTTCACTAGCCATTCTAATGCTTGGTCTATCTGCAGGTTTTCTTGGATCCTTTGCAGAGAAAATTGGTCCTAAAAGAAGCGGCCTCCTCGCCATGTTATTTTGGTGGGCTTAGTAAATAATTTCATTATCCTTGGTATCACCTATCTTATAGTTATGAGTGCTTCTTCCCTTTATTTGAAAGCACCTACGCCAAAATGATATGTACCCCCTTTACTGGACACTCAGTAAAGGGGGTATTTTCATGAGATATAGTTATGAATTTAAAAAGAAAGCAATAGAATTATTCTATCAAGGTGAATGGCCCGAAACACCAAATGGAGTATCGCCTCATTCTTTTCATGCACAAATAAGGTATTGGGCTAAACAAGAGGAGTTGCATGGTCCAGATATTAATAAGTTTTATGGAGTAAAAAAGAATTGGTCTACAGAGGATAAATATGAGTTAGTATGTCAAGTATTAGCTGGGGAATCTTTACGTTCCGTAGCTATTGTTGCTGGAATTAATAGTGGTCTACTATATCAATGGGTTCATAAATACAAGACTTTGGGATACAATGGTCTTATCAATAAGCCTAAAGGGCGACGACCAAAGGATTCTGACATGAAAGTAACAAAGAATATTTCACCTAGACAACTCAATGAGAGTGAATACGAGGAACTCATTTGCTTACGAGCTGAAAATGCTTATATTAAAGCTGAAAATGAAGTCATAAAAAAAGAGATTGCCTTGAGAGAAGAAAAGGAAGCTGCGCGTCTCAAGGCGAAAAAGCAGCGATTATCAAAACACTCCGAAAGCAAGGATATCAACTAAAATATCTTTTAAAAGCTATGGGAATGGCCAAATCCACCTATTATTTTGAGCTCTCTAAAGTGGATCTTGTAGATGAAAGAAATATACAACTTAAAGAGGAAATCCAAAAGATTTTTACAGAGCATAAGGGACGTTATGGTGTGCGTCGTGTATATCAAGAACTTCTTAATCGAGGTTTTATAGTCAATCATAAACGAGTACAAAGACTTATGAAAATCATGGGGCTCACAGGAAAGAGACCAAAAGAAAAATATCACTCTTATAAAGGTCAAGTAGGCAAAATAGCCGATAATATTATCAATAGAGACTTTAGTACAACAGCTCCATTTCAAAAATGGACTACTGATGTATCTCAATTTAACTTTCCATGGGGAAAGTGTTACTTATCACCTATCTTAGATATGAATACGAATGAGGTTATTTCCTATGACTTGGCATTAAGGCCTAATTTAGAACAGATTTCTCGTATGTTAGATAGAGCTTTCAAAAAGTATCCTAATCTTTCAGGATTGATTTTTCACTCTGATCAAGGATGGCAGTACCAACATAAATATTTTAGGAACGCACTTAAAGAACATGGAATTATTCAGTCTATGTCTAGAAAAGGAAACTGTTATGATAATTCTGTAATGGAGACATTTTTCGGTAGGTTGAAAACGGAAATATATTATGGCTGTGAAATGGAATATCCATCATTCAATGCTTTTGCGGGGGCAATTGAAGAATACATCAACTATTACAATAATAAAAGGATTCAGAAAAAAACAAAATGGATGCCCCCTGTAAAATACAGGGAAGCATCCATGTGTTTAGGCTAGTAAATAATATGTGTCCAGGAAAATGGGTACATATCAAAAGAACCGACACGCTCTAATCAAGATAAATCTACCATGTACGTACATAATCACGGTATGCTAGCTAATGATGCTATGAAAACGTGGCAATTCAGTGCTCTATGGTGGGTCTTCTTTGTTAATATTACCTGCGGTATTGGGCTCCTATCTCTAGCATCCCCAATGGCACAAGAAACCATTAGCATGACACCAGCAGCTGCGGCCTCTCTAGTCGGTATTATTGGCATTTTCAATGGTGGTGGTCGCATTGTATGGTCCACTATCTCTGATTTCCTTGGGCGAGCACAAACTTATATATTATTCTTTATCATGGAAATCATTGCCTTCTATTTACTGTCCCAAACCAATAGTGCATTAACATTCCAGATTTTAATACTCCTCATCATCACCTGTTACGGTGGAGGCTTCTCTTGTATGCCAGCATATCTTGCAGACCTTTATGGTATACGCCAACTTTCTACCATTCACGGCCGTATCCTAACAGCTTGGGGCTTAGCAGGCATCGCTGGTCCCATGATTGTATCGTACTTTCACGAAGCCGGATATGGGTATTCCATGGCTTTAGTGTGCTTTGCAGGTTTATTTGTATTAAATACAATAATTGCTATAATCTTAAAAATGTATGGCAAGAGGGACCTTCACAGCTGACACCTACATGTAAACATGAAA
This sequence comes from Veillonella sp. ICM51a, assembly GCF_000524355.1. Classification (NCBI taxonomy): domain Bacteria; kingdom Bacillati; phylum Bacillota; class Negativicutes; order Veillonellales; family Veillonellaceae; genus Veillonella; species Veillonella sp. ICM51a. The sequence goes on along the minus strand of NZ_JAPX01000022.1, from coordinate 16,285 downwards.
AAAGGCCCGACTGTGAAGTCAGACCGTTTCTTCAATTAAATCAATATAGAAGCGAAGTCTGGCGTCCAAACCATTTATACCTCACTTTGATATAAATTATATCATAAAAAATCTACTTCGCCCTTATATGTATCACCCAAGTTTGAAATCTTCGCATCAGAGGCGATTCCTGCTAGTGCTGGCAAATACTTTCGATTCGCATCATATTTATAATGGATTGTATGTATATAAAGATTATGTGCATCTTGCGTGCTAAATCGCCATTCACTAGTACCATCTTCATATTCAAATGTTACCAGCACGCCAGGAACACCATCATTCCATATATACGTATGGCTACCACTACGCATATTCTTTCTAGTTTTTAACTGTGCTTCAGAGATTGTGACAATGTCAACAAGATTAGCCCAGATTTCTCCCTTATGCTCAACAGGATATACTTCTATCATCTGCGAAATACCTGTAGGGTCCTTATATATTTTAATATGCTCATTACCGGATGCTTCCTCAACGGCATCATTTAATACCCGATAATTGTAGTTATTAAAGCTTTCAAAATGACTATCCTTATTTAACCGTTCTAATGAAGTAATATTAGGCACAATGTAATTAGCGATAATATCTTCGATGCCTCGTTTACCAATACCTCGCTCGCCATCTTCTCTAACCATCAAGGTAAGTACATATTGCGTATCAGGCTCATTATGTAAGGAAAAAGAAATATCATTTGCCACAAAGGTAGGATCGCCTTTAGTTTTCATGGTACTCCAACGGCCATTAATAACCCTTTCCCCTTTGAAAGTACTACCATCAATACTGGATATATCAAACTGATCTTGATTCATATGTGACCATTGTTCCTGCAATGCAGAACGTACATAGTCTTGCTTCAATTCATTATAGGGTTTGCCCAAATACTGAGCACTTTGCTCATACGGATGATTATCCACAGATAAACTAGTATAAATAAAAGGGTGGTTAAATGTATATACTAGTACATTAGTATCTGTCATATTCGGAATAGGGCCAGATTGTATGCCACCTTTGAAGGCTGAAAAAGGCAGTGTATAGGAAAGCCCGCCCTTATCAGTATGCATATGGACTTCGGTTACAGCATTATATTGGGCACGCCACATAGAATAGTTTAAATTTCTACGCTGCTCAGCATTCATCTCATCAACACGATATAGTAATCTAGCCGCATCACTAACCTCCGCAACACTAGTAGCATTATAGATTCGTTCATTAAGAATACTATCCATCAAATCATTCTTATAAAAATCAGCACTAGAATGCTTAACTTTTGCATTATACCCAGGCAACTCATTAGCATTGCTGCAACCACTCAAACACAACACAGCAATCAGACCACCGAATAACAAAGATTTTTTAAACATAAGCTCTCCTCAATATACACTAACTATATTTTGTATATTGTAATGTACTTATGTAGTAATAAAATGATAACAAAAGAGGTTCCTATTGGTCACCGGGGTGACTATTAGGAACCTCTAATATATTTACTTTTGTTATTAACAGGACTATATTGGGCTTGAGGCCTCTAAATGGGTCCAGCCTTTGCTAATCGTGGCATGAAAAAAGGCCCGACATTGAGAGTCAGACCGTTTCTTCAATTTTAAAAATCAGAAGCGAAGTCTGGCGTCGAAACCATTTATGCCTCACTTTGATATAAATTATATCATATCTAAACAGGGAAAGGAATCATATGATTCCTTTCCCTGTTTTATTAGCAGCAAAATACTTAATGCCTCTCTTTTATTTTCGAAAGTTCTGGAACTCTGACATCTACTACATTGGATTTAGGGTGAAAGATAGTACTAAAAGGTCATTAAGGAGATAAATTTTACTCTCATAAAAAGATATCTTACTTCAAATATTGATGAAATGCCCTTTCTGCTGCAATCATTTCAATTGTAACATCATTAATATCACCATTAGTATGATTTTTAAGTAGTCCTAAAGATCCTGTTCCCAATATATAATCTTTATCTCCTTCAGTAGGCATCAAGAAGCTATTTTTAGAAATTACCATATTATTCTCAGTAGCAAAATCTCGATAAGCTAATTCATATAGAATCTGTTTTGTCAACGACTCAATACCTGGGACATTACTTATATTCCCCTTATCATCAAAAGATGTATTATAATACTTAGCATCATAAATAACTAAATTATGATTTTCAAAAGTAACAATATCTGGCATCAATGTTTTAGTAGTATCATACTGATCTGAGTCCTTTTGTCTCCATTCAGGTTTATCTATAATATTCTTTAAACATGTCCGTTTCTGAACCATATTTTTATAAGTAAAGCCTAATTCAGACAATTTTTTATCTAAACAATTTTTCTTAATAACCGCACAAACATCTTGCCACACTAGATTAAAACTATTAGTACCAATAAAAGATATTTCATCGGAAAGATTATTAGACTTACTCTCTAATAAATAATCTTTTAAAAGCTTTAGTATATTTTGTCGATCAGAGCGAAACTGCACTGATAGTTCTTGGTTTATACGATTAATAATATAATCAATATCTCCCAATGTTGTAATACTTTCTTCAGATAAAAATACGGGTGTAATATTTAATATAGAAAATATCTCTTGAAACTCCACACATATTAGAGTTAAGACAATTCTATGCAACCGATAAAAAAAGTTATTAATGTTATTCTCTTGATTTAATGTAAACCAATCAAAATAAATAGGTATATCTTCTACAATATAAGCATCACTCATAGAAATAGTCTGATTCCAAAGTATCTGTCCTTCACCATTAACTTCTATAATATTCTGCTCAGATTCATATAATCCATTCTGAATATAATCTTTTAACAGTTGGATAGCAATGGATAACATATTAATAAACTCTGTTTTTTCGCTATTATCACTAACCTGTTGTTGCTCTTTATAGTTATACTTTTCTATGACTTGTAAAATCAACTTAAAAAGTGGATATCCTAACTCTCTATCATTAATATAGGTATTTTTCTTAAGATATTTGGGGTAAACAAATAAATAATTATCTCCAATTTTTAGAATTCCTACATATTGAAAGTAATAAATATCTTTATTATTTTCACTAAAAGAAAATAAAGTTGATTCATCCATAAGTATTGATAAATCTTTAACTTTTGATACTGAAGTAGATTTTAATATATTTAATTCCCTAAGTTCACGTGCTGCAGCACTTAGTTTTCTACCCTCTAAATTTAATAGATTTGCAAATTCATCTCGTGTATAAGCTTTCCATTCTTGGACTAATTTAATTTCCATCGGTCAAATCCTGAGCATTATTCGTATTAATAGGATTAATATCTATTTCTTCTTTAAATATAGAAAGTGGGTTTTCATCAAAAGCCTTACACAGTTGTGAATAAGTTCCAAAAGTCCCCTCTTTGAATAATTTACCTCGAAATGCACGTGCAGCATCTTCATATAGATACATAAGCACTTTATCTTTTAATACTTCTGAGATATATGATTTATCTTCATTAGCCAATACATTTTTAGATAGAAAATATGGACCAAGTAATTTATCCTCTGGAATATTTAACTTAGAAAGTCTATCATTAATCTGTTCACGATAGTCATTCCATTTATATAGTCCATCCCCACCGCTAAATATATATGATTCAAATTCATCAGAATTATCATCAACAGCATCATTTACACCTAAATATGTAAAGTCCCATCGTCTCTTAAATGCAGTATCCATAGGCATAACACCTTGATCAGCACTATTCATTGTTGCCCATATATATAAATTGTTAGGAAAATAAAGAGTAGAGAAATCATCACCTAATTTTTTTTGAATACTTTCATTTAATGATTCATCTAAAAAAGCTTCATTTTTAAAGTAATCTTGCAACTCTTTTGTAATAGCAATGTTATATTCACTTTCACCATTACTATTTCGATCTAATAACTGAAATAAATCTCCAAATACAGCCGCAACATTAGCGCGATTAATTTCCTCAATAATAACTAAATAGTTTTTATCTGGATTCTTTAATGCCTCTACTAGTTGATTAATCAATATACCTGGAACAAATTTATAGGTAATTTTTTCAGAGTTATCATCTGCAGGATAAGGCTTATATTGCCCAACAAAATTACCATACATATAATTAGGATGGAAAGTAACACGTTTAAATTTATCTACAAAATACCGTTTTGCCTCTTGATTTAGCTTATAACTTTTACCAGTACCAGGAGCACCAAAGAATATGCGTTGATGGGGTTTTGATAATTTTAATATTGCTAAAAATTCACGATAACATTCAATAGAAGCAGGGCCATGATTCTTATATTTTCTATTATAATCAACAAAACTATCCGAAGATTTAAAGGCAGTAATTAATTTATCAAATAAATTAATAGAGTCTATTTTAAAAATATTATCTTGAATATCTGTTATACATTTAGTATCAATTTGCTTCAAAGCATTAATATAACTATCAATTGTTGTATCAGTATAATTCTTATATATAGACAACCATAATTTAAAATTATCATATAAATCAACATTACCATCCTTGACTTTGTTAACTAACATTTCCCATTCAAGATGTTGTTCTTTTACGGAAGCATATTTCTCTTTTCCTTTATCATTCACAATAATTGACTTTAGAATTAACTCATCTTGATTTCTAATAACAATTTCATATATAAACCAACATGCATCATCAGCTAAATTTAGTTGTGATTTAACATTTAATAAAAACTGTTCATTATCAATACGTTTTTCATCTGTATAATAGGAATTACTTAACCCATATTTGATTCTAAGACGACCATTATGTGACTCAGAGGTATCTCTCGTAAGTAATAAAACAAATTTTCCATCCTTAATTAAAGTATTATTTATATATACTTTATCAAATACTGCCCCCAAAATAATTGGAGAGTCAGCTAAATTACCACGACACTCTTTTCCGCCCTTCCCTAATTTTGCAGAAATATTAGATAATGGAACACTTTTATAAATCATTCCTTGAAGTATGTCATTTACAGACAAGTTAGTGCTTATTTTATATTCTTTGCCTTGACCAAGAGACGTTCCCCAATTAGGTGTACCACTGCCGCTTTCAAGTTCATATCCAAATGCAAAAGAAGAAAAATCAAGAATCATACTAATTGCTCCCAAATATGTTTTAATAAAACTCCAACTAAATTAACATCCCAACCATTAGCAGCTCGCTTAGATAATTGTGTATAAGATTGATTTATAAAGTTCACTTCACCATCTCGGAATCCCATTAGTCTAAATTGCTCTTCAACAGAATATTTCCTAACAACTTCAAGGCCATCATCTTTAAGTGGTTCAACTATACGCATTTTATTATGTTCTGGAGCTAAGATTGTTATACTAAGACCATCATTTCTAATTTTACGATTATATAAATCAAAGCATGATATTTCATCTACTTCAAATGATTCTATACTATAAAAATCTTTGATTCTTTGAATCTGCTTTTGTGATAAATACAAAAACTCTGCAGGTTTTTTATCCGCAAAATCTTTTAGTCTCAACCCATTTTCAATTTTTGGTGGAATCATTGAAAATCCTTCTGGTAGCCCACCCAAACAAGCAAACATCCATAATCGTTCTCTATTTTGCGGAATGCCATAATCTTTCGTATTTAAAATAGCATATGCAATATCTCCATATCCTAATCTTTTTAGTTCAATCTTTAACGTATCAAAAGTATTTTTAAATCGCTTAGTGGCTAAGCCTTTCACATTCTCCAATAAAATATATTTTGGCTTTTTAGCTTCACAAATCCGAATAATATCATAAAGAAGAGTTCCTCGCCCATACTTATCCTTCTCACCATGTTGCAATCCAACGGAAGAGAATGGTTGACAAGGAAACCCACCGGTAAATAAATCAAAATCAGGTAAAAGATCTACATCTATAGTTGTAATGTCACCCCAATTTTTTATTTCTTGACCTGCTTTATTTTTATGATTTGCATCATATAATGCTGATGCGAATTTATCAAATTCAGAATACCCAACAACATCAAAATCAATACCAGCTCTTTTTAATCCATAAGTAGCTCCACCATAGCCTGCAAAGCCCTCAAAAACACGAAGTGGTCTTTCCATATCTACTTTCCCCATATTATATATTATCCTTATTAATTATATGACTATTATACTATCTAAATAAGCACTATGTACTATAAAATATCAACTTATTAGATTATAATTATATCAATTAATACTTAACTTTACCAGATATATACACAAACATTTGTTTTTATTTATGATGAATTGTAAAATATATTAAATATGTTAATAAGAGACTATAAAAATGATTATTTACTCATCCAACAAGCAATCCTTTATCCAAGACTTTGAACAAGGTGTCTTGGTAAAAAAGTTACATCAAACATTAACAGAAAAATATCGCCGTGTTGGCGAATCTGAAATTCATTCATGGCAAGCTTCATTATCTTATATGGCTAATGTTATGCGTGACTTTGCTATACCTGACTTAGCTGGTGTTGCCATCGAATATATTGTTCCAAATACACAAAAACGGGTTGACTTTATTATTACTGGACTAGATCAACAGAATAAAGAGCATGTAGTCATTGTTGAGCTTAAACAATGGGGCGAAGCTTTCAAAGTAACAGATAAAGATAATATTGTATCTACCTATCTTGGTGGTGGAATCCATGAAGTAACCCACCCATCATATCAGGCTTGGTCATACTGTAGCCTTATTGAAAATTTCAATGAAGATGTACAAACTCGACCTATTGAACTACATCCATGTGCTTTTTTACATAACTTTGATGAAAGTATCTCACCTGAACTCCGTGATCCAATCTATAGCAATATTTTAGATATCTCTCCTATGTTTACATTGGGGCAAATGGACGGCTTACGTAACTTTATCAAAACCTATATTCCAAAGCCAGACACTACTAACATTATGGAATCTATTGAACATGGTAAGTTAAGACCGTCAAAATCCCTTCAAGATTCTATTTTAAATATGTTAAAAGGCAATAAAGAATTTGTTCTAATCGATGACCAAAAGGTAGAGTTTGAGCAAATAAAAAAAGCAGCTTTGGAGGCTATTAAGAATAATCAGAAAACTATATATATAGTACGTGGCGGTCCTGGCACTGGTAAAAGTGTAGTTGCCATTAACTTGTTAGCTGAATGTATCCATAAAGGCTATATGGCTCAATATATTACGGCAAATGCAGCGCCACGAAATGTATATAGTGCCATGTTACAACAAGGATATACAAAATCTGAAATAAAGGCCTTATTCCAAAGTAGTGGAACCTTTCATACACGTAAAAAGAATGAGCTTCAAATCGCAATAGTAGATGAAGCACATAGATTACGTGAAAAATCGGGGATGTTCCAAAACCAAGGTGAAGATCAAATCAAAGAAATTATCAATGCCTCTGTTTTTAGCGTATTTTTTATCGACAGAAATCAACGTGTTACCTTTAGTGATGCCGGTACAATCGATAAAATACGATACTTTGGTAAAAAACAAAACGCTTTAATCTATGAAGGGGCATTAGAATCTCAATTTCGTTGTAATGGTTCAGATGGATATTTGGCTTGGCTTGATAATGCTCTACAAATAGCAGAAACTGCAAACTATGATGGATTTGAAGGTGATTATGACTTCAAAATTTTTGATAATCCTCATGATATGTATAATGCTATAAAAGCTAAAAATGACATAAATAATAAATCTCGTATCTTAGCCGGTTATTGTTGGGATTGGCCAAAGGAAGGTCGAACTACATCATTAATTAAAGATATTCAAATACCAGAGTACAATTTCGGAATTAGTTGGAACCTAGGTAACTCTGATACTTATGCCATTGATCCTGACTCTATTAATGAAGCAGGATGTATTCATACTACTCAAGGTCTCGAATTTGAATATGTCGGTGTAATCATTGGTGATGATTTACGTTATGAAGATGGTAAACTTATTGTAGACATTACCAAACGTGCAAAAACAGATCAATCTATAAAAGGTATCAAGAAACTTTTAAAAGAAAATCATACTGAAGCACATCGTATTGCCAATGAAATTGTAAAAAATACGTATCGTACATTAATGACACGAGGTCAAAAAGGTTGTTATATTTACTGTACAAACAAAGGCTTGTCGGATTACTTTAAACTAATATACAACCATCAATTAAGTTATACCTACAATCAATCAACATTATCTAAATCAGACCAATTAGTAGCAGATATACCTAGCTCTGATATTGATATAACAGAGATAAAACCTCATAAAATTTAATATATTGAAAAATGAGCCAGTATCACACTTCAATCAGAGTAATACTGGCTCATTTTTAATTTGATTCTAATATTAAATTTCTTAATACTCCACTCCATCACTATATACAAAATGTAATACTACTTTTCGGATTCTTCAATTTCGGAAATCCATATTTCTCCAACGCATGTAAAATCTTTTGAATATTTTCTTTGATACTATCTTTAGAAACAGGTATAGAACTCACGATGTATATGATACCATCCACTTTTGTAGGATATATACTTACAATACAATCATGACTATGTATGATGCGAAGCAGATATACATCATAGGTAGACTCAACATAAAAATCAAACTCCTGATTTTCATGTATTACATCAGGTATGTCGTGTACTGGTGCTACAGTACAATCAGATACCTGAAAAGAATCTGCATCAAAATGCACTCTACAATTATGTTTTCGTTTCATTCGTTCAAGTCGTTCATCTACCATGTTTCACCACATCACTAATTAGTCGCCCCAAGTCTATAGCATTTTTAGAAGTAATAACAGGCTTACCAGTTCTAGCTTCAATAGATTTACGTGCATCACCCGCAATAGAACCACCATCTTGAGCAACTTGTTTATTCTCGTCTAATCCTTGAGGATTAGTTGCCTCCGCAATATCCTTTGTAGCCGTTTCGGCTAACATATTTAAGATAAGTTCTGTAGTAGACATATTATCTCGTAGATTTTCTTTTTTTAGCCCCTTAAAGTCCTTATATTCTCTAGTCGTCATTCCAGACCAAGCTTTAGAGATTTCATTCGTTAGGATAGCATATTCATTACCAGCTTTAACACCATGATCTTGCCATATATCGGTTAATTCTTTACGAACCTGAATGGCCTGTAATCGTTGATTAATCCATTCTCGGCTATATCCTTTCCTAGCATATCCTTCTAGGGCCCTATCTATAGTTAGCTCCGGGTCAATTATCTCATCAATACGCTCTTTACCAACTTCGGCCAACCACATTTTAAACGGTTCCGCTTTAGGAGAAGGCACAGATTGGATTATACGAAAAATACCTTGCATATCAGCTACATCAGTCTTATATGACTTACCATCTGTCGACTTAAGTTTCAGTTGTCGACAAAATGTCGACAACTCACTTCGTTCTTCTTCTGACATACGTTTTTTCACACGATACCAATAGTCACGCGGATTATTGCTTTCAGTCAGAGAACCTATCACATCAACTACACTAAAATACCACTCTTCCCTTTCATTATCCCACACAGAACGAATTTGACTACCTTCAAACATCTTTACATCATCACTCATACATCTTCCTCCTCTCTTTAAACACAAATATATGTTCTATATTATTATCTATAGTATACGCCTTTTAGCATAAGAAATAAAGATATTTTCTAGAAAAATAGAGCTTTTTTTTAACTTTCATCACACACAAAAAGCCCTCTATCACAAGGTATATACCTCACAATAGAGAGCCTATAGTTACATGAAAAAATCTAACCTATGGTGAGAGTTACTTCACAAGGTATTTTTAGTCTCCTTACATTATCTATTATTTCGCATTCTTAATATCGACCGTCGCCATGTCTTTTGGCATCTTAGCCCCAAGTCCACTTTGGAATGTATTATAATAATCCTTATTGTTATTAGTGTCTACATATTGCACAATATCTCGCAAGTCTTTTTCGACCAAAGAATTCGTATTATAGGTCATAATAAAGTGATTGTATACGTATTGTTTATCATGAGATATTAACATATATATCGTTGTTTTAGAACGCTTAATTTGCATATATACGGATGACATAGCATCATTCCATACGGTAGCAAATTGGATTGGTTGATGCATCGAATACTTGTCAGTTAGAATAATACTGCGTACAGCTTTCGGGAAAATCTTCTCTGGATGTTGTATATCTTCAGCCTCAACTGGCATTACCATGATACCTTCTCTATACTGATCGCTATCGTATACATACATGTACGAATCATTCTTATCTTCCCGTATCATTTTACTTGTTTTTAGCGTTAAGAATGTAAAATCATTAATTGTTAATGCTTTGCTTTTTGAAAGTATATCCTTCGCTGGTTCAATGGATGGTAATACATAGTTAACCAACGGTGACATTATCATGTCTTTAGCCTTATCAACACCTTGTGCTTTTAACACACTAAACTGTTTTCTAGGCATAAAATTATAACCCACATGATACGAAATCGTCGGTGTATTCTTCATCGTAAAATTAAGACTCCCCACCATTGGTGCATCCTTAGCATACGTGACATCCCATGTCGCTTTTTCAACCGTAGGATAGGTAAATTTACCAGCATATAATGAATGGTCATCACCACGAAATACGCCAGCTGTTTTCTCTGCGATAGCTTTCATATCATCAACAGTCAATTTGCTATAAGGAATCTTACTATCCTCCCAATTATTGCCTGCTGGTTGATGACGTAATTCATAAGCCATCATACCATTGGGGCTCATAATCATTGCATTTCTGAAAGCAGGTGTGCCATCTGCAATTTTCTCAGTATTCCCATATCGACTCGAATAAGGCATGGTGAATTTTACATTGGCTCCATCCTCTTTCAAAATAAATACGGATGAAGAATAGTCCAATGCATGGTTCAACTCACGATTAGAATAAATGATGTCATTTAAATCTATAGTACCATCACCTACTACTTGTTTAGGCATATATGTTTTTATATCCTTTTCAACATCCTGTTCCATCTGCAGCGCCTCTGCGTCAGTCTTACGATAGTTCTGATACGCATCCTTTAATACCGTCGGATCTGCACCAGGTATATTAATATCAATTGCATGACCACCCAATGTAACACAACTTAAACAGAGCGTAGCCATCAATACACGTTTCATCATAATAACGCTTCCTTTCACATAAACTCTCTCAAATAGTATATATGTATAGAATATCATATTTCGTTTGACTTATAGTAGTATAATATAAGTATAAAAACTAGGAGGTGATTACTATGAAATTTACTAAACGTATACTCATTATGACTGCTTTAGCCGTGACTGCTGTAGTGTCCACAGGATTTGCTTATGATTATGTATGCAATAATTCTCAGTACAATTGCAATACTAACACACAATACAACTGCAATAACAATGCTAACTATGCACCATGTAACAATAACAACCAAAACTATTGCGGTCCAAACTCTAATACTAGAGGATGCGGCGGATATAGAAGATAAGATATTAGACATGACAGAAGCCTATAGTACGATTTTCGTACTATAGGCTTTTATCATCTATAAGTATTCATAACTCTATAGCATATTAACATAAACAAGGCTAAATAAGTGTCGACAAATTGTCGACACTTATTTATATTGAACCTAGAGTCATCAACGTGAGTTAGGCTCATCACCGAAAAACGCCTAACGTATAAAAGCATTCACAGTGCTTACACGTTAGGCGTTTTTTAATGTATAACTAATCCCGCTATCCCCCACATCACGGCGATAACGCCAAATATAAATCCCCATATACTAAGGAATAAATGCACTACAGAATAATGTGGATAGACTCTGATGGAATAGGAGCTATAATCATCATCACTACTAATTAGGTAGCGACGAATCGTACCAAATATCTTTGCTATCCGACTCGGCTTATCGTTAAATAATAGCTGATACGTCCCCGGATTAGCATAAAATGTATAGAGCTCGAGTCGTACGTCGATTACTTTAGTCACACTAACGGGTATCAAGTTAGCTCTTAATGGGACTTCCTTTTCCGTTTCACAGTTAATAAGCTGTAGTCCAAATAGCCCTAACGGAGCTTTTTTAAACCGATTACCATTAAGCCATATACCATAGCGACCAGCTGTTTGTATAGTAAATATCCCTTTATCTGTTCTATAAGGCATATCATGTATGGCCGTTACCGTATACACTTTCACAGTATGCTTAATGCTCAGTACGAGTAACAACAGTCCTAGGGGAATCATCAGTCCGAAAACAAACAATATAACGCCACCTTTATTACGAGTTCACGCGGTTAAAGTATTCAATAGATTGCGGTGTAAATCCAATATAGGTAGTCCCATTAGAATAAGGTCCTAATTCATATGGTTGGTAAACTAGATCGATGTTCCCCTTACCGCGTAGGCAGTAGTTATCAGTTACATATTTTACACTCCAGCCTTGAGGAATACGGCTCTTTGTATGGGAACCTGTGTAGTAATCTAATACATAAGATCGTAATCCTCTGTCCAACTGTTCTGCATTAGCGATTTTTACATAATTGTATAGAGGAACACGTTGACCTGTTATTTTATTATATACAAGTCCTCTGGTATTAGTCATACCATGAACGGCACCGGCATAGTAATGATAGGTCGTCAATAGAATGGAAACAACTTGGCTATCTTCATAGGTTACCTTATAATTTTGAGCCACCTTATAAATATGTTGGTTGTAATACATATCCTTTGCTTCTAGCACATAGTTTGCGATATCTGTATTAATCGCTTGTTGAGCATAAGCAGAATCAGTATATACCAAAGGATATTTTAAATCTAAATTGGCATCTGATTGGCTACCAGTTACAACCTTTGCATAGCCTGGTATGGCTAACATAGCACCTACAGCCCCTAAAACTAAAGCTTTCTTTAATACGTTCATACTAATCCCTCCTCTATCTGAGATTTGTTAACGAAATATCTATACTGAGTATTTCGCCATGAACTAGTAAATCTCCTTTTTATTGTTTCTGTACCATCGTACTAGAGGAGGCTTTCACCATACAAAAAAGGACCCTCCAAAGAGAGTCCTTAATTCGTTATGGTATGCTATTAAGCGTTTTTAGCTACTTCAACAAGTTTAGCGAATGCTGCTGCATCGTTAACCGCCAAGTCAGCCAACATTTTACGGTTAACTTCAACGCCTGCTTTAGTCAAACCAGCGATGAAACGGCTGTAAGTTGTGCCATTGATGCGAGCTGCTGCGTTGATACGAGCAATCCACAATTGACGGAATTCGCGTTTTTTCGCACGACGGTCACGACGAGCATAGTACAACGCTTTCATTACTGTTTCGTTAGCTTTTTTGAACAAACGAGAACGAGTACCGCGGTAACCTTTAGCTAATTTCAAAATCTTTTTATGACGTGCATGAGCTGTAACGCCCTTTTTCACTCTTGCCATTGTATATTCCTCCTAAATTACGATATATCAATCTAATAGTTAGCGATTAAGCGTATGGTAAGCATTTAACTACGCGTTTGTAGTCAGATTTAGCAACCAATGTAGCTTTACGTAAATTACGTTTACGAGCTGGAGATTTTTTCTCAAGAATGTGGCTTTTGAAAGCTTTTGCACGCTTGAATTCACCAGTACCAGTTACTGCGAAACGTTTAGCCGCTGCGCGACGAGTTTTAATTTTTGGCATAATTATAATCCTCCCAATATCCTATTTACTTACTAAAATCATGGTCATATTACGACCTTCTAATTTAGCTGCTTTTTCAATAGACGCCGTTTCTTTGAGTTCTTCAGCGAAACGTGTCAACACTGCCATGCCAAGTTCAGGGTGAGAAAGTTCACGACCGCGGAACATGATGGTTACTTTTACTTTGTTACCTTCACCCAAGAATTTGGATGCGTTTTTCATTTTTACGTAAAAGTCATGGTCTTCAATATGTGGACGTAACTTAACTTCTTTTAAGGTTACGATTTTTTGTTTCTTTTTCGCTTCTTTCTCGCGTTTTTGTTGTTCATAACGATATTTACCGTAGTTCATAATGCGAGCTACTGGTGGTTTAGCGTTAGGTGCAATTTCCACAAGATCAAGATGCTTTTCTTCAGCCAATGCCAACGCCTCACGGCCAGACATAATACCGATTTGTTCGTTTTCAGGACCTACGACACGAAGTTCACGAGCACGAATCTCTTCATTAATGCGTGGTGTATCCTTGCTAATAGCTTTCACCTCCAAGAGAATAAAAAAACGGATGGCATACACCATCCGAATAGAGTTCTCTATATGTAACCTCATACTTCATGGTATTAGGTGAGTGGCGGATGGCCTCTGCTTCATAAATTACTTAATTATAATAACAAATTGGCTGGTGAAAGTCAACACTAATCTTGTACTTTCCCATATATTTATTATTACAACTCCTATAGTATAACAAAGTTTGTGAATTTCGTATAGGTCCATACATCTCATTTTAATTATAATGATACCCTCGTATGTATACAATATTCTTATATATTATCACATATTTATTTATGAAATACTGTATAATAATAGCTACAGAAAGGAGTGTTTATTATGAGTACAGTAAGTAGTACTAACACAACACAGCAAGCTGCGGCTCCTCCGAAGGGTCGTACGACAGCACAAAATATCGGACTTATTCTCGCATTTATTGTTTTAGGCGTCATTTTATTATTACCAACGCCTGAAACATTATCCACTGGTGGCCATCGCATGATTGGTGTCCTCGCCTTTGCTATCATCTTATGGATGACATCGGCTGTATCCTATCCGGTCAGTGCGACCATGATCACAGCCCTCACAGCCTTATTGCTCGGATTCTCACCGAATCCTGAGGCTCCTGCTAAAATGATGGGCACCGCTAACGCATTAAAGCTCATCATTTCTGGTTTTTCATCACCTGCTATGATCCTCGTTGGTGCAGCCATGTTTATCTCGGTGGCCATGCGTAAAACTGGTCTTGACCGACGCATCGCCATGCTCGTTTTATCTAGCGTCGGCACCAAGGTAAGCCGCATTTACCTAGGCGTTATTATTACAGGCCTTATCCTAGCCTTCTTTGTACCAAGTGCAACGGCCCGTATTGCCTGCCTCGCTCCGATTATCATCGGTATCGTTGAGAACTTAGGTATTGAACGTAAAAGCCGCGTTGCGGCCCTTCTCATGGTGGGCGCTGTACAGGCTGATACATTCTGGAACATCATGATTCAAACGGCGGCCGCCCAAAACCTTGTGGCTGTAGGCTTTATATAAACTCAGATGAATACATCTATTAGCTGGATTGACTGGCTCACTGCCGCCGCTCCATTTTCCATCATCATGGTAATTATTGCCTACTTCTTAACACAAGCATTAATTAAACCAGAATTTAAAGAACTCGTCGGCGGCGATGTACAACTCGCTAAGATGCGCCAAGAAATTGGTCCTATGAGCACCGATGAAAAGAAACTCTTATGCATCTCCATCGGTTTACTCGCATTGTGGGCTACAGGTGGTAAATTACATTCCATCGATACTACAACTACTACAATCATAGCGATTGCCCTATTCTTCTTCCCTAAAATTGGTATTATGGATTGGAAATTCGCACAACCAAACATCGACTGGGGTTCCATCGTTATGTTTGGTGCTGGTATCGGTCTCGGTACAGTTTTACTTAAAACAAAAGCAGCCACATGGCTCGCTCAAGTATTCGTTAACGCATTCTCTTTAGAATCCGCTACGGTGTTCTTGTTGATTGCCATCATGGCTGCGTTCCTCATCGTAATCCATCTAGGATTTGCCTCTGCTACCGCCCTTTCATCAGCGATGATACCAATCGTTATCTCCATCGTTGTAGGTCATAATGCAGAAGGACTTAACCCTATTGGCGTAACCATGATCATGCAATACGCCATCTGCTTTGGTCTAGTATTACCAGTAAACTCACCACAAGGTATGGTGGCTTACGGTACAGACACATTCGACGTAAAAACATTCATGACAACAGGTATTCCTTTGACCATCATCGGCTATGTAATGATGCTCGTATTTGCACTTACATACTGGCACTGGATAGGGATAGCTTAAAATACTACAGGCCTGTATCATTTCTTGGGACCGTTAATACACCTGTAAATGTCAATATAAGAATGTACAATTTTGACGATGTACAATGTACAGTTATTCCTTCTGTTGCATATGGTTTCGTAACCGGTA
>NZ_JAPX01000021.1:0-2122 GCF_000524355.1 Veillonella sp. ICM51a | reverse complement strand
CTGGTGTTACTGTGCCGCCTGGGGTTACTGTGCCGCCTGGGGTTACTGTGCCGCCTGGTGTTACTGTGCCGCCTGGTGTTACTGTGCCGCCTGGTGTTACTGTACCACCAGGAGTTACTGTACTACCTGGGGTTGTTGTATTACCTACAATTGCGATAACAGATTTTCCATCATCACCAGTTTTTGCAGTAAGATCATAACTTAATGATACACCTTGTTGTAATTTACCGTATTGAACACCTGTTGTCGTCACACCATGTTCATTACGGATAAGATCAATTGTATCACCATCATGAAGAGCAGGTTCACTACCACTTACACCAACATTAATTTTTGTATTAGAAACGTCAGTACCATTTTGGTCAGTAACAGTGATAATCTTATCTCCATTCGCTACATTATCAGGTAAATCAAAATTATAGGTTTCAAAGTTTGCTAAATGGGATAAAGTAATTCCTTTTACCTTATTTACATTTAATGTATTACCTGTTTTTACATCGCCTGATGCATCACTAAAAATATGATGCCCACCCCAAACACCAACGTGTCCATTAGCAAATGGTGCTGCACTATTGATATCTACAGTATTATAAGTAGCTTCGGTATCACTCATACCACCAATAACATAGTTATTACCAGCTTGACGATAATATTTATAAACAGTATTATCATCACCAGTAAGTTCATCTAAGTGAAGTCCATTAGTATCCACACCATTTACACTATGATGATCTGCTTCATCTTTTACCTTAAAGATACCAATGCCATCAATAGAACCTTCACGAATTTTAATCGTGTTATAAGTGGCTTTATTATTTATGGCAAAACCACCGATAAGTTGACCCACCTTAGCAGCAGGACGACCATCAGCTTCCCATTTATCATTATCATCAGCACCTAATTCGATACGGTTGCCTTTGACTTCTTTAGAAATAAATTGAGGCTTAACTCCTTGGGTGAACATGGTATCGTCACCTTGAACAACAGCCATAGCACCATAAACACCTGCCACATTACCAGCAGCTAGTGTAACTTCATTATCTTCAAGAACACCACCAATACTACCATGATTGAAAGATGTAGCGCCAGATACTGTATCAATATCTTGACCACCAGCGACAAATACGTAGTTATCTTTTGCATCGCCAGTCATCTCAAAGAGATTAGCACCCATAACATCACGTAAATGACCTGCATTGCGAATTGTCACTTGATTATTAATAGCATCACCAGACCCAGCCACGTGAACAGCTGCTACTGTTTCCGTATTATCGCCACTGAAAAGTTCTAGAGTATTATTTTTAGCATGACCTGTAGGACCTGCCACATAAGCAGCATAGATAGTATCTGTAGTGCCACCTTGTACAGCTAAATAATTATTTTCTGCACTATCAGCATTATAAACTAAAACAGGCGTACCACCCCACATATTTGTAGCGGAGGAGTTGGAGGTTAAATCATAAGAGTTAACACTCATCGCTTCTGTTGTGGAACTATTTTGAGGTCTCTCTAATGGCACATTAGTAAAGATTCCACCAAATCGATGATTAATATTAGTATCCGCGAATACTATTTCACCTTTAGAATTTCTATGAATATTAGATGCATTCAATGGAGCTGATTGTATTGTACCCGCATTAGCATCTACAAGATAACTTGTATTTGATACATCACCACTATCAGCCATAGCCGTACCTACCATTGTCGCACCAATCATTGCAGACAATACCAAGTAACGAAGTTTTTTCTGTCTCATAATGACCCTTTCTGAAATAAATCTCACATATTACAACAAAATATACAGAATATACAACAAAGATTTAACAATATCACTCCTACATCATTAATTCTTCACGGAATATTCATTCATTACATTCTCATTATATATATATATATATATATAATGACAAGTACATTAATAATAAATAATTATAAATAAATTAAACTGACTTTTTACTTTTCCTAGGAATCTGCTTGGATAGAAGACGTTTACACAAAAAAAGACACACCCTAAGGTGTGTCTTTTAGCTTAATCAGCGACTTCCTATCCTCCCAGGCCGTCTCCAGCCAAGTACTTTCGGCGTTTACGAGCTTAACTACTGTGTTCGAGATGGGAACAGGT